>NZ_LWEY01000001.1:0-17888 GCF_001634935.1 Oleiphilus sp. HI0043
TGGTTTTGTGGCGGCTTACTTACTAGGGCAGAGACGAGCCCAACGACCTGGTGCTCCAATTGCCAAAGAGCAAGTCGGAGATATGATTTATTACTGCGCATTGGGGGTAATCCTGGGGGGGCGCCTGGGCTACGTATTCTTCTATAACTTCGACAAATTTCTCGATGACCCAGCTTGGTTGTTTAGAATCTGGGAAGGTGGAATGGCCTTTCATGGCGGCTTAATCGGTGTGATGTTAGCCATTGTTTTTTATGCACGAAAGATTGGCTGCACTTTTTTTCAACTATTGGACTTTATCGCGCCTCTTGTGCCAATAGGTTTGGGTTTGGGACGAATCGGAAATTTTATTGGTGCAGAATTATGGGGCAGGGCGACAGATGTTTCTTGGGGAATGGTATTTCCAAACGACCCGGAGCAATTGGTTAGGCACCCTTCTCAGCTTTATCAGGCAGGGCTTGAAGGGCTGATGTTCTTTTGTATTTTATGGTTTTATTCCGTTAAACCCAGGCCTGCGGCATCGGTCTCGGGTATGTTTATGATCTTCTATGGAATTTTCCGCTTTGTTGTTGAGTTCGTAAGAGAGCCTGACGCACATATTGGTTTTGTTGCCTGGGGTTGGCTGACGAAAGGTCAACTACTGTCATTCCCGATGATATTAATAGGTGTGGGTTTTATTTGGTATGCCTACAAATTTAACTCCGATAAACTATCGCACCGAGCATAAACTAGAAAATAAAAAATTGAGAGAAGCATATGAAGCAGTACTTAGCGCTTTGTCAGCGTATTATTGATGAGGGTGTGTGGGTAGATAATAAACGTACCGGAACGCGCTGCCTGACCCTAATCAATGCTGACCTGGAGTATGACGTTGAGAACAATGTATTTCCGTTAATTACCACTCGCAAAAGTTACTATAAAGCAGCCATTGCAGAACTTCTGGGTTATCTCCGTGGGTATAGCAGTGCTGCGCAATTTCGCGAGATCGGCTGTAACACCTGGAATGCTAATGCCAATGAGAATGAAGCCTGGTTGAATAATCCGCATCGTAAAGGTGAGGATGATATGGGGCGAGTATACGGCGTTCAGGGCCGGGCGTGGCAAAAGCCGGATGGCACGCCATTAGACCAGCTTAAAAAGATCGTCGATAACCTTTCGAAAGGGGTCGATGACCGCGGAGAAATTCTAAGCTTCTATAACCCGGGCGAGTTCGAAATGGGTTGTCTGCGCCCTTGCATGCATACGCACACATTTTCTTTGCTAGGGGATACACTGTATTTGACTAGTTATCAGCGTTCTTGTGATGTGCCGCTGGGGCTGAATTTCAATCAGGTTCAGGTCTATGTTCTGCTTGCTCTAATGGCACAGATCACGGGGCATAAAGCCGGTAAGGCTTACCACAAAATAGTCAATGCTCATATCTACGAGAACCAGTTAGAATTGATGCGAGATGTGCAGCTAAAGCGTGAGCCTTTCGCTTCTCCGAGACTAAATATCAACCCTGATATCAAGTCACTCGAAGACCTTGAAACCTGGGTGACGACCGCTGACTTTGAAGTCGTCGGCTATGAGTCGCATGACAGTATCCAGTACCCTTTTTCAGTTTAAATATATATCGAGTAGGAAGAAACAATGAAGCGCTCCATGATCGTCGCGATGGCAGAAAACCGAGTTATCGGCATTAACAACAAGCTGCCTTGGTATTTGCCCAATGATCTTAAGTACTTTAAACAAGTGACGATGGGCAAGCCGATTCTAATGGGGCGTAAAACCTATGAGTCGATTGGTAAGCCGCTTCCAGGTCGATGCAATATCGTTATAACGCGAAATGAAAGCTGGTCGGCTGAAGGCGTGAAAGTCGTGCACTCTCTTGAGCAGGCTTTTGATTTAGGAGAGTCGGTTTGTGATATTGACGGTCAGTCGGAAGTGATGATCATTGGTGGTGACCAGATCTATCAAACGAGTCTGCCGGATGTTGATCGTATCTATCTAACGAAAGTTCATGCAGAAGTCGAAGGCGATGCTTATTTTCCCGAAGTCGATTGGACTCAGTGGCGTGAAATTGGGCGGGAAGATTTTGAAGCCGAAGGGCCGAATCCCTATGATTATAGTTTTATCGTTTTGGATCGTAAGTAAAAAGAAAAGGACTGAACTTCTGCTCAGTCCTATGTTTCGTCGAGCTTAATCCAGCATATCCAAATTACGAACACCACCTTTATCGGCGCTTGTTGCCAGCATGGCATAGGCTTTCAAAGCGCTAGAGACCTTTCGCTCGCGATGCTCTGCTGGTTTCCAGGCTTGCTTGCCTTTCTGCTCCATTGCTTCACGTCGAGAGTTAAGTACCCCTTCTTCCAAGACAACATCAATTGAGCGATTAGGGATATCGATCTTGATTTTGTCGCCGGCTTCAATCAATGCGATAGCGCCACCGGCAGCTGCTTCAGGGGAAGCGTGGCCAATTGATAGGCCAGAGGTACCCCCTGAGAAGCGACCGTCGGTTAACAAGGCGCAAGCTTTACCTAGGCCTTTTGATTTCAGGTAACTGGTTGGATACAACATTTCCTGCATACCCGGGCCACCTTTAGGGCCTTCATAGCGAATAATAACCACATCGCCCTCAACTACGTCATCATTAAGTATGCCTTTTACTGCGGAATCCTGGCTTTCGAAGATAACGGCTTTGCCTTCAAACACGAGAATAGAGTCATCAACGCCAGCTGTTTTTACCACGCAACCGTCTTCAGCGATATTGCCGTACAAGACTGCGAGTCCACCCTCTAAAGAAAATGCATTTTCTAATGAGCGGATACAACCGTTAGCGCGATCACCGTCCAGTGTCGGCCAGCGAGTCGATTGACTAAAAGCCGTTTGGGTTGGAATGCCAGCAGGGCCAGCTTTAAAGAACTCGGCAATTTCTGGATCATTATTTTGCATAATGTCCCATTTTGCTAGCGCTTCTTTCATTGTCTTACTGTGGACCGTTGGCAGGTCGGTATGCAGAATTCCGGCTCGATCTAGTTCGCCCAGAATAGCCATGATGCCGCCAGCTCTATGAACATCTTCAATATGATATTGAGGAGAGTTCGGTGCAACCTTACATAACTGAGGGACGCGTCTGCTTAGTTCGTTGATGTTCTTTAGGTCGAAATCTAATTCCGCTTCTTGAGCCGCTGCCAAAAGGTGAAGGATGGTATTGGTTGAGCCGCCCATGGCGATATCAAGCATCACAGCGTTTTCGAAGGCTTTATGGCTGGCAATTGAGCGTGGTAGAACTGATTCGTCATCTTGTTCGTAATAGCGGCGTGTAATGTCTACGATGCGGTCTGCAGCATCAAGGAATAGCTTTTCACGGTCTGCATGAGTTGCCAATGTTGTGCCGTTACCTGGTAAAGATAGACCAATAGCTTCAGTCAGACAATTCATTGAGTTAGCCGTGAACATGCCTGAACAAGAGCCGCATGTTGGGCAGGCGCTGCGCTCATATTCTGCAACCGTTTCATCATCAGCGCTATCGTCTGCAGCAATGACCATGGCATCGACCAGGTCGAGCTTGTGTTCCGAAAGCTTGGTTTTACCTGCTTCCATTGGGCCACCCGATACGAAGATAACCGGAATGTTCAGACGCAAAGCAGCCATTAACATTCCCGGTGTGATTTTATCGCAGTTGGAAATGCAAACCAGTGCATCGGCACAGTGAGCATTCACCATGTATTCAACCGAGTCGGCAATCAGCTCTCTGGAAGGTAGGCTATATAGCATGCCGTCATGACCCATCGCGATACCGTCATCGACCGCGATGGTATTAAATTCTTTTGCAACGCCTCCTGCTTTTTCTATCTGGCGTGCTACAAGTTGCCCCATGTCTTTAAGGTGGACGTGACCTGGAACGAACTGGGTGAAGGAGTTTGCAACAGCGATAATTGGCTTTTCAAAATCTTCTGTTGTCATCCCGGTGGCACGCCATAATGAGCGTGCTCCCGCCATATTTCTGCCATGAGTAGAGGTTTTTGAGCGATAGGTCGGCATCGTTGGTCTCTTAAATAATCGTTGTTAGAAAGAAAAATCTGAAGCAGGCAGCATAGCAAAAAAAATGCATGCTGGCACCAAATGGCGAATCTTCAATACGAAACTATAAGATTGGAAAAATCAGTCTATGCTTACTTAAAAGCCAACCGTGAATACCTGAATAAACTATGAAACTGCCGCTGTTACCGCTCAATGCTATTGTCTGTCCGCAAGGTCGTATTCCTTTGCAGATTTTTGAGCCGCACTATTTAGATATGATTGCTGATTCGATGAAGCAAGGCGAAGGCTTTGTGGCAGTGTTGATGTGCAGTGAAAATGCACCGACTGAACACGTGCGAGAAGGGCAGTTCTATGAACTTGGCACGCGTGTTCAAATTGTAGATTTTGGCAAGACGCCTAGTACCGGGGTGTTAAATCTGACGGTTGAAGGTCTGGAACAAGTCAAACTATCCTCACTTGAAGAACGTGAAAATGGCGTCTGGTATGCCGAGCTTGAGGCTATTGGTGAAGAGCAGCATATTGACTTGCCCGAGGAGTTTGATGAGCTGCGTGTGGTACTGCAGGCTCTGGTCAAACACCCCTTTGTTCGCGATTTGAATATGGATATTGATTATGAAGATGGGCGCCAAGTAGGCTGGCGCTTGACTGAGTTACTGCCGCTAGGCAATAAACAGAAACAGCATCTTTATGAAATGAGCGACCCGCTTCAGCGTCTGCAAGCAATCTCTCGTCAAATTTCTGATATGGTTACTTAGGCCGTATAAATCTTGAGTCTTGATCAGACGGCTCTGCGTTTAGGGGCGTAACTGGTAAGCCTGCAAGGCTTCTGGAAAGAAATAAAGCTGATAGCCAATTAAGATGCCGAGCCATAGACAAAGTGCTGTCATAACCGCTTTCTTTTCAACAGTGATATCTCGACGGTTCGCGGCGTCATAAGCTTGGTGAGTGCTATATAACACTCTACTAATTCCACAAATCGCTAAACCTAGCGCTATGCCCCCAACAATATCAGACAACCAGTGAACGCTGAGCATAACCCGGCTAAAAGCGATCAGAAACATCGGCACAAAGAATAGCAAGTAGCACTGCCAGCGTTGGGTCTTGGGTAGCTGTTGGGCAATAAATGCTGCAATCAGGCCGTAGAAAACGGTTGAGCCTGAACTATGGCCACTAGGGTAGGCATATGAAACAGGCGGTGAGAGTACTAGTTCAGGTCGGGCAATACTAAATACTGCTTTTAGTGTGTGTGTAATTGCCGCAGTACTTAAGCCGGAAATCACCAGTAAAGTGGAGGCTCGGAACTGCCTTAGATAAAGCATCAAAGCGATGAGTGTTATAAAGGAGGCATACAAAAACTTTTCATCGCCAAGCAGGGTTAGATGGATAAATATCCGAGAGCTGATATCGCTGACAAAGGTACTGATGTTGCGCAGCTCAGCGCCGAGTTGAAGTACGCTGGCATCTAGTTGGCTTAGCAAGCCTGTTCGTAAAACCAGAAAGCTCCAAATAATAAAGAATAAGCTTGATCCTATGAATAAACTCAGTGACGCAAGTGGAAACTCATAGTCCTTTGATGACGTGTTTTGGCTTTTGTTATTGCGCAATAGCGCCGCATAGATGCGAGATCCATGCTGAAGGTTAAGGCTGGCATAGCGAAAGCTGAGAGTGATAATGAGCAGCGCAGCAATTAGAGAGAACAAGGCCGGATAAAAGTTACTTGGCAGAACCAGATGGACGGCACTGCCAGTCAGGTAGCCAGGCAAGATATAAAACGGTGCCCAAATGGTTGCCGAGAGGGCATTGAAGACAGTGAATCTGGTTTGAGACATTCCAAGCATTCCTGCGACAATAGGAATGACTGGACGAATAGGGCCGATAAAGCGGCCGAGCATAACGCTTTTCCCACCGTGCTTATGGAAGAAACGCTCACCAGACTGAAGTGTTTTAGGGTAGCGGGAGAAGGGCCAAATGTTTCGCAAGCTATCTTTAAAATAATGACCAAGAAAAAAGCTGATGCCGTCTCCCAATATGGCACCGAGAAAGCCCGATAATAAAAGCCACTCAATAGGTAGATTAATGTGACCTGCCAAGGCTGACACAAGAAAGAGCAGCAATACGCCGGGTACGATTACTCCTGCAAGCGCCAGAGACTCAATAAATGCAATAAGTAAAACAGCCACGAAAACCCAGTTTGGGTTTAGTTCAAGCCATGCAATAAGGGGTTGGAAATCAGATTCTGTCATTGTGCCGGGTGTAAGTGCGAATAGTATTGAAAGATGTGCCGGGGTAAACAGACTTAGCCTCGTTGGGTCACTTTACACACTAATGACAAGCGAGACAAATTGTCAGAAGTCTTGAGCTTTCGCCAATAGAGGGGAGAAAGCTGTAAACAACGAACTTGTCTGTTTAGTGACTATGCAGGCAGACGCGGTTATGGCCGTTTTTTTGTGCTTCGATCAAACCAATCTGAGCGTTCTCAATTAATTTCTTTGCTTCGCCATCTCGATCGCCTGAGCAGTCATCAGGTATATAGGTTGTGCAGCCCAGGCTAACCGTAATTGCATCAACCACTGGCCAGTTGCATTCCTCTATGGTGCGTCGAATTCTTTCCGCAATAACTAAAACGCCCTCTGAAGGTGTGCAAGGTAAGAGGAGGTAAGAGGTCTGCTTTCCATCAAAGTAGTCGCTATCTCCTGCGCGAATCATTGCTTTAAGTGTCTCTGCAAATCGAGCAAGAAGGTCGTTTGTATTTGGGAGACCGTGCATGTCTTGAATTTGAGGGAAGTAATCGACTTCAAGGGAAACCAGAGAAAGGGGTTTGCCTGTTCGGTCAGCTCGGCACATTTCTTTTTTAAGGGTATCTCTCAAATGGCGGTAGTTATAAGCTTTAGTTAGTGGGTCATGTATCTCAAGTTCTACCAGTGTGCGACTGCGTTTCTGATGAAGCTGAGCATAAGTACTTGTTAGCCCCATAAATAATGCAAAGCTGGTTGCAAACTCTAGTGCTGAGATGATGCTGCTGGCAAATAGCAGTAGCAGTGAGTAACACACACCCATCACCACGTTGAATATGCTTGCTTGGCGATAGGGAAGGCATAGATAACAAAGAAGACCAATCGGAAATATCCAGTGCTTAAGCTCCTCAGGGTGTTCGCCTGCATTGGCGAAAATGCTGAGAACAGATATAACACCTACAGCGAGACAGGCTTGCTTGAGGTATTTGGCTTCGGGGGAGAACTTGGCGTAGAGGCTTGTGCTTAAATAAACGATGCTTAGAAGTGTTGCAACGTAAACGAGCTCATAGAGACCGTAGCGATAATTTTGTATACCAAGCACAACCATAGCAATTGCGCCAAGCAGAAATAATGTGGCAGTAAGACGGGTTTGAAGCTGGATTTCAGAGAACATTATTGTGCTCCTTCTGCATTGGCTGGCGTTGCGTCTTGGGGCAGCTCATCGATGTCTCGATAGATGTGTGTTCTATTAATACTGGTAGCTTGTGTTTCTGATAAGGCATGGCTTGCCCGGCCTGTTATGGAGGTACTGTCATCGCCGATATTTAAGCAGGACACGCCAGCACTAACGGTAATACTTTCTCCATGAATCTCAATTTCTTTGCGGACTTTAAGTCGCAGGCTGTCTGCTATCTTGACTGCTTGAATCGAGCTGGTATGAGGTAAGACGATAAGAAACTCATGATGTTCCCAAAGGTAGTAACTGTCGAACAAGCGAAGGTTGTTATGGAGCAACTTGCCAATGGCAATCGTGACAGCATCTTGTTCTTTAGGGTTTAGTTTGGAAAGACATATTTTGTCAATTGCCAACGCGGCTGTAGACAATTCACTGCCTTCACGTTCACTGCGTTGAATTTCTTTTGTCAGGTCATCATCTAGATGTTCTTTGGTGGCTGCTTTGGTCAGGTTATCTGTACGACGCAGTGGCTTAAGCTGTTTTCGTCTTAGTTCTCTCAAGTAAACCAGGCAGCAGCTCATGCTTAGGTACAAAAGGTAGCTCATAGTATTTTGAATGTTTTCAAACGGAGAGCCGCTAGCATTCAAAGAGGCCAGGGCAAATACTGAGAATATCCCGACAAGCCATAGGGCAGGTTTGAATTCATAGAAAAAGAACAGCAATAAGGGAATGAAATAGGTCCATGTTTTAAAGTCTTCCAGGCCTGTCATTAAGCCTATTAGGGCAATGCAGGCGAGAGCCAGAGAACTGTGTTTAAACCAGATGAAGCTCTCTTTATCGGCATTTCGGTTTTTACTTTGCCACTGGTTTACAATGAGTAGCGCACACAGAACACCGATGCCGCAAGCGCTGATCAATTGCCCCTGAAAGAGCAGGGCGAGCGCTAAGGTACCTGCCAGAATAAGGGCATATAAGTAGGATTTTGAGTTAATAAGTAGTTGGTGGTCAGAATGTGCCATGTTGAAAATGTTGCTCGTTATGTTCTGGTCGTTGGCTCGCCAAAGCCTTGTGGTGTCTTTCCTTGCAGGTAATATGCAAAGGCAATTATTTCAGCTATTACCCGATATAGAACTTCGGGGATTTCTTCTCCCAGTTCTAGTTTAGACAAAATGCTGACTAATTCACTATTTTCGTATAAAGGTATGCCGTGCTCTTCGGCAATGCGCATTATTTCCTCAGCGAGCTCATTCTCACCTTTGGCAGTAAGTTTGGGCGCTGAAACTTCATCGTACTTGAGCGCGATGGCTCTTGTTTTCGAGCTGGTTTTGTTATTGTTGTTCATGCTTGAATATCTACCAGGCTTTGTGTCAACTTGGTGGCCTGTTGTTCTGGTAGGCCTTGTTGGCAAATAATATCGCCTACTTCTAGGCCTAGCTCTGAAAGCTTTTCCTTAAAATGTTTGCTCTCCCTTTGCGCGAGCGCGAAAGTATCGGCTTGATCTGCCCAGATAATGGATGAAATAGAAGGAGGGAGCAAGCTTACTTGAATATATATTGCTCCCAGGCCTTCTAAGTCGAAGGATAGTGATATTTTCCACTGCAATGCTTTGTCCTCAGATTCCTCTTCCTGGTTCTGAGTGGCGCTTTTTTCCTTATCGAGTCTCAGGCTGAAGGTGGTGACCCCTTGGTTGACATTCACCACGGGCAATTCAAAAAACCATGATTGAAGTGTATTGCCGTCACTGGTTTGGCTTTGAAAGAGGCTGTTCAACTGGTTGAACTGAATACGATTAAGCATTCCGGCAAGTATTTTCAAAAGCTGCCCGGTAGAAAACTCTTGCTCGGCAAAAAGAGCTTTGGCCTTCGCTGTTGTGTCGGACTGGATGCGCGGAAAATTAAAGGGAGTTGTTAATAGTTCAGGCTCTAAAAGGCTGCCAAGGAGTTTCTCTATCGCCTGGTTTTGTTCGCCGCTGCTATTTGCGGCAGGTAATAAGTTTCGGCTAATGCCTAGCAGGGTCGCTTTTAAATCGCTTGATATTGTCTTGTCTTGGCTTGGATCGGCTGCCGTGTTGCTATGTTGCTTTACAAGTTGCTGCAGCATGTCTAGTGCTTGCTTCGTGACTGCAGAGCTTGTTTGGTTGGTATTTTGAGGAGAGGGGGTTCCAGAAAGCGGGTTATTGGCAGTAGGTTTGGTCTGGTCTGCTTGCGCTAATGCTATTTTGTTCAAGGTTTTGAGGTTTTGGAGTTGCTCGAGTATTTGTTGTTTGTTGGTGGTGTTACTGAGCTGTGACTCCATGAAAAGACCGCTGTGTTTTAAGGCGTTTCTAATTGTGTCAGGAGAGCTTAGAGTGTCGCCTTGACGGCTGGCTTGAGAGATCTGCTCTGCGTGAGGAAGAGATTTGATCAGTGTTGCGATGCTTTCTAGCGCAACTTTTCGAGTAAGCGGCGATGAGCCTTGTGTAGGGGAGAGCTGGGTTTGTTGAGCGCTGGCTATCTTTGTTTGATTTTGAGAAATGGGCGGCGTTTGCGAAGTCGCTTTACTCATCTCATTCAGGGCAGCGAAGCCGGTACCAAGAGACAGTTGCTTCGGTAGCAGTTTTGCTAAGGTGCCTAATAGTATTTCGGTATTGATGCTGCCTTTGTCTGCTGGGATTTGAGCTGTGCTTCTATTAGTCGGACTGACAAGGATCAAAGCCTTGCTCTGTTTTGTTGATGAGCTTTCAAGCTTGACTAATAGCGTCTGACCTATCTCTAAAGGAATGCTGCTGGTGGTTGTGACAAGTTTGCCATTAATATTGAGTAGCCATTCTTTACTGCTGTGAGTGTTTACTGTGGCTGCTTTTCCTTCGATTACCGGCTGTTCCTGGTTAGTTTTGGGGGGGGGTGCCTGAACAGTTGCCTGGTATTGCTTACCGGGTACCAGTTTAAGCTCTTCAATGCTGGTAATTTGTGATCTAGAAAGAGTGCTTGTACCTTTGCTGACGACCTCTGGCGTTGACGGTGGTTTTGGTGTGATGTCCATGACGTTGCTGTATCCCAGGTGCTGCCAGAATAAATCTCGATTGGGACAGGGTTTTATTGTGAACAGGCTCCCAATCAAGACGCTTATAGATTATTTCACAGATTATCCCAGATATAATGGAGACGCAAAAAATAGAATTACGGAAAGATATTCCTGATGTTTTTGAATAGTGTCTCAGGAAATAGAGTGGTACATGGATTAGCTCATAGGAAATTAGGGTGTTATGACAAAGCAGGCATTTAAATTATTTCTCGCTTGGTGTGTTTCAATCGTTCTGGCAGGTTGCGAAGGGCGAGTGGCAGAAACGGCACCAGAAACAGTAGACGATACTTCACCACCTTCTACTCCGGGGCAAGATTTTCAAGATGTTGCTATCGACGAAACTTTTTTCTCTCGCCCGTCTGACGAGGTGAGTGACAGTTTGGGCTTATATTCCTTCAGTGCTCCAGAAACAGAAAGTTCGACGATTCAGCATGAGGCAGTTTTTTCCTCTGAATCAGGAATGATCTTGAGCCTGAATACTTCCGATAGCAATGGAGCCAAGCCGGATATTTCAATCTTGGTGAGTACCGATACCGTCTATAAAGTTGACCATGAAACGAATGAACTCAAGGCTATCAATCACTTTAAGAATGAAATATGTGAGATTCATCCAAAAGAGCTAGTCGTCTCTTCTCTTTCTGATTCCGGTACCGGTACCGTTGAGACCTTTTCGGTTAGGCATGCGGAGTCGGTTTATGTTGTGACCGCAGTCGATGAGGAAGACGGTTCAGCGTGTGAAAACATGGATGCAAGTCGAACATATTATGAACTACCCTTAAACTATCAGTTCGATGCTTCGTTTACAGACCCCTCTCTTACTGATGAGTTGCTTATTGTTGATGAAGCTCAGGCTAAAGCAAAGTTAGTGTTTGGCTGGATTGATAACCCGGATAATGCAGGGGAATATATTTTAAATTATGGTTACCTTGGTTATAGCTTTGCGCTGAGGAAGTTAGAGTTTTTTGACCAGGACAGGAATTCTGTATGGTCGCAAACCAGAGAGCTTGCTTCCTACCCATCAATTGACGCGAATGGGTTTACGTCTCCATTTTATCTCTTTGATGTACGTACCTTGGATAATTATCAATACCTGGTCCAAATGAATCAGGATATTTTTGTTGTCGATGCAAGCACAGAGTTTTTTGCAAAGACTCAGAGTGATGTCGGCACAATATTGACCGATCGGATAATAAATATCGGCAGCTATGCTCCTTATATCGCGGGGGGTGTCGAGCCAGGGATTTATGAAGTAGAAGCGTATCATGATGATGATGACTTAGTGATCATTGATGAAGGGAAGATTTTTACCTACCCATTTTTACAAAACCAATTTACGCCTGATAGCGTCAGTCATGACTACCTTGTTGAGACAAATGACGGATTTATCTATCAGGAACAAGCACACAGACGCAAGAAAACGTTTTCACAATTCGACTATCAGCGCTGTGACGAAGAGGATGATGCTTGTAATGCCGCTCATGATGTCACGGCTTCTTCCTGGCAGTTTATAACGGATTGTGATGCCGATCTCGGCTGTCAGTTGGAGCAGGATGTTGCAGACTTGTGTGAGACTCAAGAAGAACATGATGTGAGCCAGTCTGGCAGAAATATTTGTTCTGCCGAGTTTTTTGAGCACTTGGGGGAGTTGAATAATACAGAGAACGATGCCCAGTTCGTTGGTTATATGCAGTACTTGGCAGATTCCTTGAATAAGTATGAAGTGAGTATTTTTGAAGACAGCTTGTTGTTATCTGCATCAATGCTCGAAAAAGATCTGATTGTTCGTTATTTTTATAAGCAGTCTTTGTCAGCGCCAAAATCAGTACGTGAGCATGTTATGTTTGGTGCTGAATCAGATCTATATGCTCTGGAGCACTTTGTTGAAAATAACAACGTATATATCAGTGCTTTGATTCCAGGAGCGGTGAGAAGTAATGAGTGTTATAAAAACTACCTTCGTGTTGAGTGTGACCTGGGTTCCCAAGAAGGTGGTGGGAGTGACCGATGTACGGGGGCTGATCTGGCAGAGGGTACGTGTTTCTCTTCTTTTACCGAATTTGAATCTACAGCACTGTTTTGCACTCCTAATCAGGTATTAACTAGAGTATGTGCTGATGCTAGTCTTGACTCAGGCTCAATTCGTACTGAGGCAAGCGATGAAGATGGTAAATGGGTGCGAATGCTTGACCTGAGTGGTGACGAGGCTGATAGGCAGACAGTATATCTATTGACGTCCTCGCATCAGGAAGCGCTTGATGAACAGGTTCTTGATGAAGGACGCTTGCTGACACCTACCTTGTATGAAATTGACGATAATGATGGCTCTCTTGGCTCAGAGCTTGGCGTATTGAATGATGTTGTTGAGACGGTTATTGGCGGAGTGCTTTATCAGAAAGCGAGTGGCGCTGAACCGTTGTTTGAGGGCTTGCTGGATGTCCTTTCTTATGACGTGTCTGTCTCGGAGGAAGAGGGTGCTTCAGGTCAGGAATTACTTAGTCGTCATTCCAAGTATGCTATTGTTAATACCTTGAGTGATGATAATAGTGCTGTTTCGGTACGTCAGACTCCAAGGTTGGCGGAAACAGTCTTTAAACGATTTGACACTGCGCCAAAGTCAACGGGTTCATCTGAATAGACAAAGAAAAATATTTCAAGTTCAGAATAGGTAGTCCGCGTCTTCATGAGTGGTGTAGTGAG
Organism: Oleiphilus sp. HI0043; assembly: GCF_001634935.1. Classification (NCBI taxonomy): domain Bacteria; kingdom Pseudomonadati; phylum Pseudomonadota; class Gammaproteobacteria; order Oceanospirillales; family Oleiphilaceae; genus Oleiphilus; species Oleiphilus sp. HI0043. Next base: position 13,195 of record NZ_LWEY01000001.1, read on the forward strand.
CTATCACTGGTCTGAAAGGGGGCTTATCTTGAATAGAACGTCAGGCTACTTATTAGCGCTCTGTGCTGGAGTATCTTTGGGTTGGCTAGCGCAGCAGTTCTGGTTTGCTGGTCTCGATCAGCAAGTTTCCAGCTCTCAGAGAGATTTGCTTCGAAATGAGCAGCGCCTAAAAAACTTGCGCTCAAAGGAGCAGAATTTAAAGAAACCGGCTAGCCTGGATTCTGTTGACAGTACTTCTACAAAAACCGAAATGACCGATATCGAGCTTCTTGCCGATCAGCTTGAGAATAAGGCTCAGCTATCCGAGACTGACTTTCAGGTCATTTTTAGTGTTGCCAAGCAAAAACTTGCTCAAGGTAATGTTCAGGACGCAATAGTCTACTTGTACGATTTGCGTCTACTGGTGGACTCTCAGTTTGAAGATGCCTACCTGAATGGTGTTCAAGACTTTGTGCAACATCTGGAGCAAACGCTGGAGAAAGCTGGTGAGCATGATTTATTAATTGCGAGCTTTAGGCAGTTGGTGAGTTTTCAGCCAGAGTATACCCCCTATTATTTATCCCTGGCTCACTGGCTAATTGTCTCTGAGGAGTGGGATGAGGCTGAACTAAGCCTTGTGTCAGCAAGGCATGACCTTAAATATGGCGAGGAGGTTCAGCTATTGGAAAATACCATTGCTGAACTTAGAGACCGTTCTAGTCAGTATATCGTTCCCTTGCAAACTATTGGTGAGCACTATTTGCTTGAGCTGCTTGTTAATGACGAGCACAGTTTGTCGCTAATGATTGATACGGGTGCTTCAATGACTGTCGTGAAGACAGAGTTTGTTCAAGAATATTTGCCTAGCCTTTTAGATGAGGCAGATGAGCTGCTGCTCAAGACCGCCAATGGCTCCGTCAAAGGGAGCAAAGTGCAGGTGGGTCAAGTCTCGCTTGGAGGATTATCAATGGGGGATGTTACTTTGGGAGTTTTGCCCTTATCTGACTTTACTTATGATGGGCTTTTGGGGATGGATATTCTCAAGCGTTTTGAGTTTAAAATTGACCAAGAAAATCAACAGCTGGTGCTGAATCCCCAGCTGTAAGTGTGTCGCTTAATTAGTCTTTAGATCTAGATAGCCCTTCTGAATTGATGTCTCAAAAGCTTTTGCTCCTTCAGCAAGCTCTTCAAAGCGAAGGCGCAGGGTTTTGAGTTTTTTTAATTCCTCGGCACTCGGTGAGTCATCAAGATCATCATATTTTTTTCCTAGTTCATACATGAACTTTAAATAAGCTGCCCGGCTCTGGGCCACGATATTGACGATGGGTTTTAAATCGCTGGTAGAAAGTGCCTCGATTTCAGGATTAATAATCTCCCTATTCGACTTCCGATACAGCTGCTCGTAGTGCAGCATCAATCGATTAATATCTTGTTCGTCCATTGTCTTAGTCCTGTGTAATATAAACGAGTGATTGGCTAATTTATTAAGCATAGAAGGAAAATACTCGGATTCAACTTTTATCCATGCTTTGAAAAGAGAAATGTTTCTGGGCAGGGTGTCTTTGCTTTTGATATCAAGCCAAGTATGCTTCGCGCTGATACTGAATAGGTTTACGAGTGCATATGGAAAACGAGAATAAAACAAATGCTCCAAAGGAGGGGGTGTCGAGCAATATTAAAGCAAAGCAGGCAAGTGGTTTGCTTCGCTCAAGCGGTATTGTTGGAGTAATGACTATGTTGTCCCGGGTCTTCGGCTTGGTGCGGGATGTTGTCGTAGCAAACCTGTTTGGTGCTTCGGCGGGGGCAGATGCCTTTTTTGTAGCCTTTAAAATTCCAAATTTCTTTCGGCGTCTATTTGCAGAAGGTGCTTTTTCCCAGGCCTTTGTCCCAGTGTTATCTGAATACCGTAGTCAGCGCACTGAGCGAGAGGTCAGGCAGTTGGTTAACTCGGTTGCAGGTGTGTTGGGGCTGGTATTACTACTTATTACGGCTTTAGCGGTCATGGGCGCTCCATGGCTAACGGCTTTGTTTGCTCCGGGTTTTCTTGAGGATACAGAAAAATATAACCTTGCCAGCGATATGTTGAGGATAACCTTTCCCTATTTGCTGTTGATCTCTTTGACCGCTTTTGCTGGTTCAATATTGAATAGCTATGGTTACTTTGCGATACCCGCTTTTACACCTGTTTTGCTTAACTTGGTGCTCATATCAGCGGCGCTTTGGTTAACGCCGTTATTTACAGAGCCAGTCATGGGCTTGGCATGGGGGGTCTTTATTGCAGGCCTGATACAGCTGTTTTTTCAGTTTCCCTTCTTGATAAAAATGGGCTTGATGCCTCGGCCACGCCTGGATTATCGTCATGAAGGTGTTCGACGTATTTTTATACTGATGGTTCCAGCACTATTTGGTGTTTCTGTAAGCCAGATTAATCTGTTGCTCGATACAGTGTTAGCGTCATTTCTACAAACAGGAAGCGTTTCTTGGCTTTATTATTCGGATCGTTTAGCTGAGTTGCCTTTGGGGATTTTCGGTATTGCCATTGCGACAGTGATTTTACCTAGTTTGTCTCGAAAGCATAGCAGTCAGTCTCACAAAGCTTTTTCTGACACGCTGGACTGGGCTATACGGATAGTTCTGTTGATGGGCGTTCCGGCAGCTGTTGCTTTGATTGTTCTTGCTGAACCTTTGGTGACGTCGCTATTTTATTACGGTGCATTAGAGCAACGCGATGTCTATATGTCGGCAATGAGCTTACGTGCCTATGCCTTAGGGCTCTTGGCATTTATGTTGATTAAGGTCTTGGCTCCCGGGTACTTTTCAAGACAAGATATGAAGACGCCTGTAAAGATTGGCATATGGGCGATGTGTGCCAACATGGTTTTCAATTTGATTCTGATCTGGCCTTTGCAACATACAGGTTTGGCATTAGCGACAGCGCTTTCGTCTTGGATGAATGCTTTGTGGCTTTTGAGTGGCTTAGTGAAGCGTGATGTTTATCATAGAAGCGAAGGTTGGGCTTTATTTGTGCTGCGGATAGTTGTTGCTGTTGTTGCGATGGTGTTGGCGGTTTCCTGGATGAATGTTGAAACCGAAATTTGGTTTGATATGAGTGTTTGGGAGCGAATAACTAAGTTGCTAGCTTTGGTTGTCGTCGGAATCGTTTCTTATTTTATCGTTTTGCTATTAAGTGGGATGAAGCTAAGAGCTTTGGTTAAAGGCTTGGGAGATTGAACCTCCTTAGTCACTAAGGAGGTTCAGAAGAATTATGCTGCTAGGTTTGCTGCAACAAATTCCCAGTTAACCAGCTTCCAGAACGCTGTCAGGTAGTTCGGACGAACATTACGGAAGTCGATGTAGTAAGCGTGTTCCCATAGGTCAACAGTTAGCAATGCAGTCTGGCCTTCAGTCATCGGCGTTCCAGCGTTGCTAGTGTTAACAATTTCCAAAGAACCATCTGCATTCTTAACTAACCAAGTCCAGCTAGAGCCAAAGTTGTTAACAGCTTTGTCGTTGAACTGAGCTTGGAAGTCAGCGAAAGATCCAAATGCTGCATTGATAGCCTCGGCTACTGCGCCAGTTGGCTCGCCGCCGCCATTTGGGCTTAGGCAATTCCAGTAGAAAGTGTGGTTCCAGATCTGGGCTGCATTGTTAAATACTGGGCCGCTTGAAGATTTGATGATGTCTTCAAGGGACTTGCCTTCAAACTCGGTTCCAGGGATCGCAGCATTCAACTTATCAACGTAAGTTTTATGGTGCTTGCCATGGTGAAACTCTAGAGTTTCTTCAGAAATATGTGGCGCTAGTGCGTCAATTGCATAGGGAAGTGCTGGTAATTCAATTGCCATGATGGGCTCTCCATTAATAATGAAAGTCTTTTTATACTATTTCTTGGTGAGCGATTTAGTCGACTCGTTAGAAAAAGCGTGGTTAGTAAGTCTATGATTTATTATTGCTTATTATGGCTCGAATGATAGCACCTAAATTTTTATAAGCCAAAAATCTTGCCTATATGCTTAGCAAATTAGCTTTGAAGTGGTGTTTAGTTTATTTATGTGCCGTATCGCACTGGTGCTAACTAGGTTTTTTTCTGTGTGGATGCTTCTTTTTGCTTGAATGGGTGCGTCCTTTATTACGAGAAGAATGTTTTTTATTTTCTCGTTGCTTAGGTAGGTGAACTTCCAGGCTTTTATGTTCGCCTGGTTGTAGGTTGTCGATAGACCAGGGGCCAATTGCTGCGCGAATCAGGCGGAGTGTTGGGAAGCCGACTTCAGCAGTCATTCGTCGCACTTGGCGGTTTTTTCCTTCGGTGATCGTTAATGCCAGCCAGGATGTTGGAGCATTTGCGCGCTGCCTTATTGGTGGGGTTCTCGGCCACAAGCAGGGCTCTTTAATTCGTTCGGCAATAGCTGGACGTGTTAGCCCATCTTTAAGTGTTACCCCATTACGCAATTTGTTAAGGGCTTCATCGCTAATCTCCCCTTCTACCTGTGCCCAATAGGTCTTGGGGAACTTGTGTTTCGGGTCGGCAATTCGAGCTTGCATTTGCCCATCGCCAGTTAAGATCAATAGTCCTTCTGAGTCGTAGTCCAGTCTGCCGGCGGGGTATATTTTGGGGGTTTTAATAAAGTTTGAAAGCGTTGAGCGGCCCTCATTATCAGTAAACTGAGATAGTGTGTGATAAGGCTTGTTGAATAGGAAACAAAAACATCAACAGA
>NZ_LWEY01000002.1:0-109661 GCF_001634935.1 Oleiphilus sp. HI0043
TCGTTGCTTAGGTAGGTGAACTTCCAGGCTTTTATGTTCGCCTGGTTGTAGGTTGTCGATAGACCAGGGGCCAATTGCTGCGCGAATCAGGCGGAGTGTTGGGAAGCCGACTTCAGCAGTCATTCGTCGCACTTGGCGGTTTTTTCCTTCGGTGATCGTTAATGCCAGCCAGGATGTTGGAGCATTTGCGCGCTGCCTTATTGGTGGGGTTCTCGGCCACAAGCAGGGCTCTTTAATTCGTTCGGCAATAGCTGGACGTGTTAGCCCATCTTTAAGTGTTACCCCATTACGCAATTTGTTAAGGGCTTCATCGCTAATCTCCCCTTCTACCTGTGCCCAATAGGTCTTGGGGAACTTGTGTTTCGGGTCGGCAATTCGAGCTTGCATTTGCCCATCGCCAGTTAAGATCAATAGTCCTTCTGAGTCGTAGTCCAGTCTGCCGGCGGGGTATATTTTGGGGGTTTTAATAAAGTTTGAAAGCGTTGAGCGGCCCTCATTATCAGTAAACTGAGATAGTGTGTGATAAGGCTTGTTGAATAGGAAAATAGTAGGCATGGCCACATAATACGCGGACAGGAAAAAGTCTGCCATATAAATGGCAAGTGATTTACCCGGTTTTGTATAAAATCGGGTTAAGAGTAAATGGCTAAAGGCCTGCTATCTCTAGAGGAAGGGCAGGCTCTCAGTTTCAAGCTGAAACTGCTTTGGCTTCTTGCTCTGTTGATGTTTTTGTTTCCGTGTTCAATGGTGCTTGATGGCTAGGCTGAAACTCAGAACCATTTGCTTCTTCAACAGAAATAAACTCGTCATGGTCTACGTCATGTGCAGCGGAGCTTGGTTGAACCGTTTCAACTGCCGTAATATTTACAGCGTGAAAACCTTTGTCGCCTGGCTGCTTTTCAAAGTTGACCGGCTGCCCTGCTTTAAGGGTTTTATAGCCTTCCATTTGAATTGAAGAAAAATGAGCAAAAAGATCTTCATTATCACCGTCTTCGATGATGAACCCATAGCCTTTTGCATTATTGAACCACTTTACTGTACCTTGAGGCATTATCGACTCCCGTGTCTCCTGCGTTCGAACTATGTGTCTTGGCAATCCTGAATAAAGAATTCAAGGATGTCAGACTGCCTTTTTGGGTTCTTGGGCATGTAAAAGTTCAAACACCTGAAGTTTTATTTTTATTTGTATTCCGATGCAAAGCGCATCAAGTCGCTACTGTCAAATATTTTCTTAATGCTGTCAAGCGATTTGGGCGAAAGATATGATGCCTGGCCGTAATTCTTTCGATAGTTTTGCTCATGTTTTTCTTTATGCGATTTCTTTATAAGCTCAGTTGTTGCAAAATACGTATCTACCCCCAAATAAAGAGAAATGTAAAAATTCGTATCAAACTATGAGTAAAACTAAAGATTCTCTACTAGTATTAGCTCAAGGAACGCAAAATGATCCAGGTCATGAAGATGATCTGCTTGTCGCTCCTGCTAAGCCAGCGTTTAAACAGCCTTCGATGTATCAGGTTGTCATGTTAAATGATGACTACACGCCGATGGACTTTGTTGTTGAGGTGCTATTAAAGTTTTTTTCTATGAATGAAGAAAAGGCGACCCAGGTAATGTTAGCTGTTCACACTCAAGGTTATGCCGTGTGTGGCGTGTTCAGTCGGGACATTGCAGAAACAAAGGTGGCGCTGGTGAATCAATATTCGGCTGATTGTGATCACCCATTATTGTGTGAAATCAAAGCAGTCTAGAGCTTTATAGATATAGTTCTGCGTTTTACATGGGTAATCACATTGAGCGAATTAATAATAATTTCTGGGGTGAAAGATGTTAAGTAAGGACCTCGAACTGACCTTGAACGAAGCGTTTCGAAGCGCCCGTGAGAAGCGTCACGAATTTATGACTGTTGAGCACTTGCTATTGGCTTTGCTCGACAATGATGCCGCACTACAAGTGCTGGGTGCGTGTGGTACCGAATTGTCGGAGCTTCGAGAGGAGTTAACCGAGTTTGTAGACTCGACTACACCACTTATTCCAGCGAGTGATGAAGAGCGAGAAACTCAGCCTACTCTGGGCTTTCAGCGAGTTTTGCAGCGTGCAGTATTTCATGTTCAGTCTTCTGGTAAGAAAGAAGTTACTGGCGCGAATGTTTTGGTAGCTATATTCAGTGAACAAGAAAGTCAGGCTGTTTATGTGCTTAAGAAACAAAATATCGCGCGTATTGATGTAGTAAATTATATCTCGCATGGTATTTCCAAAATTTCCGATGACTCCGAGCCAGAGCAAGAGGGTGAGGCGTCTTCTGAAGAAGGTATGGAAGAGTCAGGCCAGAGTAATCCGCTCGAGAGCTATGCATCAAACTTGAATGAACAGGCAAGCTTAGGTCGCATTGACCCACTGATTGGTCGCGAGAAAGAGGTTGATAGAGTTGTACAGATACTGTCGCGTCGCCGTAAAAATAACCCCTTGTTAGTAGGGGAGGCGGGTGTTGGTAAAACGGCGATAGCTGAAGGTTTAGCTAAGCAGATTGTTGATGGAAATGTTCCAGCAATTATATCTGATGCTGAGGTTTATTCTTTAGATCTTGGTGCTTTATTAGCAGGAACCAAATACCGTGGTGATTTTGAAAAACGTTTTAAGGCTCTGCTAGCTGAGCTGAAGAAGCGAGATCATGCTATTTTATTTATTGATGAAATTCATACGATCATTGGTGCGGGTTCTGCTTCAGGTGGCGTTATGGATGCATCTAATTTGCTGAAGCCACTACTTAGTTCTGGTGAGATTCGTTGTATTGGTTCGACTACGTTCACTGAGTTCCGAGGCATCTTCGAAAAAGATAGCGCATTGGCGCGTCGATTCCAGAAGATAGATGTAAATGAGCCGGATGTTGAGGATACGATAAAAATTCTGCGAGGTCTGAAACCTCAGTTTGAAGCACATCATGAACTCAAGTATACGGATGAAGCATTGCGCTCCGCAGCAGAGCTGGCTGAACGTTATATTACTGATCGTCATATGCCTGATAAGGCCATCGATGTGATAGACGAGGCGGGTGCTAGTCAGCGTTTGAAAGAAGCTGATCAGCGCTGTGACTTGATTGATGTCGAGGATATTGAAGATGTGGTGGCTAAAATAGCGCGAATTCCTCCTCGTAGCGTGACAAGTTCTGATAAAGATATGCTTAAGAATATTGAGCGCGATCTTAAAATGCTAGTGTTTGGTCAAGATAAGGCAATCGAGTCTTTATCAACGGCAATCAAGCTTTCTCGCGCCGGTTTGAAGTCGCCTGAGAAGCCTGATGGTGCATTCTTGTTCTCTGGTCCTACCGGTGTTGGTAAGACTGAAGTAACTAAGCAGTTAGCAACTGTATTAGGTATTGAGTTGGTTCGCTTTGATATGTCGGAGTATATGGAGCGACATACCGTCAGTCGTTTGATTGGTGCGCCTCCTGGGTACGTTGGCTATGATCAGGGTGGCTTATTGACCGAAGCGGTCAATAAGAATCCTCACTGCGTTTTATTGCTTGATGAGATTGAAAAGGCGCACCCAGAAGTCTTTAACTTGTTGTTGCAGGTTATGGATCACGGCACCTTAACCGATAACAATGGCCGCAAAGCTGACTTTAGGCATGTCGTGTTGGTGATGACAACCAATGCTGGTGCGGAAGTAATTAGTAGACGCTCAATTGGTTTTAATGAGCAAGACCATTCTTCAGATGGTATGGAAGCTTTGAATAAGGTATTTACGCCAGAGTTTAGAAATCGCTTGGATGGCATTATTCCGTTTGCTTCATTATCGAGAGAAACAGTTTGCTATGTTGTCGACAAGTTCCTTATGGAATTACAAGTACAGCTGGATGCGAAGAACGTTGTGCTGCATGTTGATGATGAAGTGAAGCTCTATCTTGCAGAGAAGGGGTATGATGAAACTATGGGTGCTAGACCAATGGCTCGTCTGATTCAGGAAGACCTCAAGAAACCGTTAGCAGAAGAAATTCTCTTTGGTAGTTTGGCTGAAGGTGGCGATGTCCATATTAATCTTCGAGATAATGAGATTGTCTTTGATTATGAGCAAGAGCCAGCCTAAGGGTTGTTATTGACGAAAAAAAGGGTAAGAACATGGTTCTTACCCTTTTTTTATGACTATAAAGTCTCGCTTAAGCGAATGAGCGCGAGCCCCCAGACGAAATAATTTAGCGAGCTCTGTAGGTGATACGGCCTTTAGTTAGGTCGTAAGGCGTCATTTCAACTTTAACCTTGTCACCAGTCAGTATACGAATATAGTTCTTACGCATCTTGCCAGAAATATGAGCCGTTACAATATGGCCATTTTCTAGTTCAACACGGAACATGGTGTTTGGAAGGGTGTCTATAATCGTCCCTTCCATTTCAATGACATCTTCTTTCGCCATTAAAGCGTAACCTCATAAATAATTGAGCGTTTAGTTACAACAAGCCTGAACTTTAAGAGGCTAATTATCACCTCGAATCAAAGCTCGTTATTAGAAAAGTGCGACATTCTGCCTGAATCCGAAGGATTACGCAAAATGTTTGTTTATTGATCAGTAAAATAATTGCACTTATGGCGGGTTTGAGGGGCTAAAAAGAAGTTGCTGGAGGATTATTCGCTAGAACTCAGTAGCTGGTCTCTGATGTTTATCAGCTGTTCTTCTGTATACCACTGATCACCAATTCTGGCCTCAAAAGGTGAAAACTTTGTTTTGTACGCCATTTTCTTACATTCCTTAATAAAATAGCCTAAATACAGGTAACTTAGCTCTCGATTTTTGGCTTCCTCCACTTGCCAGAGAATGGCGTAGGTTCCTAGGCTTTTAGCCGAAAGCTCAGGGTCAAAGAACGTGTAAATGGCCGAAAGGCCGTCATTAAGTTGGTCGCAAACGGCAATGCCAAGTAAATGGTCGCCTTCAGAGAATTCTATGAACTGTGTTGTGCTGTGACCATTTACCAGGAACGATCTATATTGGTCGCGGCTCGGCGGGTACATATCTCCATCCGCGTGACGGCTGTGGATATATTTCTCATATAGTAAGTAGTGGTCTTCATGGAAATCAGCTGGAAGAATTTTACCTTTCACTTGGCTGTTTTTATTCCACACCCTTTTCTGACTTTTGCTTCTTTGAAAGTTTGGTGCAGACACGCGTATTGGTGTGCAAGCTTGGCAGCTAGTGCAGTGAGGGCGGTAATAATGTTGTCCGCTACGACGGAAACCCTGTGCTGAAAGTTCGCTATAGGTATCCGTGTCGATGATAACTTTTGGGTCGGCAAAGACAGTGCTTGCTTGCATGCCCGGTAGGTAGCTGCAATCGTGCTCCGGGGTCGCGTAAAGTGCCAGCTCTTGTTGTTGTGTCATAGCTTTGGGCTTTATCCGTTGCCTTGATTGGCGAATGCCCACTCGGAATGTAAGGGGCTTCGTTTAATATTTTTATTAAGTATAGATAAAAAATCTGACCTATCGATGCATTTTGCGCCGAGTGTTAGTAAATGGGGGTTTTCAACTTGGCAGTCAATAATAGCGTAGCCCCACTTATGCAGCTGTTGGCTTAGACATGCGAAGGCAACTTTCGATGCATTGGGCTTTAATGAAAACATTGATTCACCGAAAAAACAGCAGCCAATGGCTAGGCCATAGAGCCCACCAACAAGTTCTTCGTTTTCCCATACTTCAACCGAGTGAGCAACGCCTAGTTCATGCAGAGCGTAATATGCCTCTTCCATTTCTTCGGTAATCCAGGTGCCTTCCTCGGAATCGAGTCGAGCGCAATATCTGATGACTTCTGGGAAAGCTTGGTCGAAGCTGAGCCTGGGCTGTTTCTGTCGAATGTGTTTCTTCAGGCTTTTGGAGATATGTACTTCATCAGGAATTACAACGCAGCGAGGGTCGGGGCTCCACCAAAGAATAGGCTGATCATCTGAGAACCAAGGGAATATGCCGCGGGAATAGGCGTGAATGAGTCGTTCAGGGCTAAGGTCACCTCCGGCAGCGAGTAAGCCGTCTGGGTCGCGCAAAGCCTGTTCAATGGGAGGGAAGTCGTCGTTCGCATCCAGCCAGGGGAAGTTGGCCATTTAATATCCTTTGAGGCGAGCAGGGCGGTTAAGCGTCAAGCTTACCCGCCCGGGGGTTATACTTATAATGCGTCGATGTACTTTTCTGCATCCAGTGCAGCCATACAACCAAAGCCAGCTGAAGTAATTGCTTGACGGTATACCTGGTCAGTTACATCACCGGCGGCGAATACGCCAGGGATGCTAGTGCCTGTTACGCCTCCTTCGAGGCCAGACTTTATGGTCAGATAGCCATTATTCATTTCTAGTTGGCCATCAAATAGCTCGGTGTTGGGCTTATGGCCGATAGCAATAAAGACACCCATTGTTGGTATTTCTTTTTCTTCACCTGATTCGGTTGACTTGACGCGCACGCCAGTTACGCCTGCATCGTCACCCAGCACTTCTTCTAGAGTATGGTTCCACTCGATGCGAATATTACCGTTTTCAGCTTTTTCCAAAAGCTTGTCTTGAAGAATTTTTTCCGAGCGAAGTGTGTCTCGACGGTGAATCAATATAACTTCTTTAGCGATATTGGATAGATACAACGCTTCTTCAACGGCAGTGTTTCCGCCGCCAACTACACAAACAGTCTGGTTGCGGTAGAAGAATCCGTCACAAGTTGCACAGGCGCTGACCCCTTTGCCGGCAAACGTTTCTTCGGACTCTAGGCCCAAATACATCGCTGAAGCACCGGTGGCGATAATGAGTGCGTCACAAGTATATTCACCAGAATCGCCCGTTAAGCGAAAAGGTTTTTGGCTTAGTTCTGCTTTATTGATGTGATCATAAATAACCTCTGTTTCGAAGCGCTCGGCATGCTGCTGCATTCTTTGCATTAATTCAGGACCTTGAACGCCCTCAGCATCTCCAGGCCAGTTATCGACGTCGGTTGTTTGCGTCAATTGTCCGCCTGCCTGCATTCCTGTAATCACAACTGGGTTCAGGTTGGCGCGTGCTGCATAGACTGCAGCTGTATAGCCTGCAGGGCCTGAGCCAAGAATAATGACTTTGGAGTGTTTTGCTTCGCTCATGAGAAATGTCCTTCAACGATAAGTGTTTAAACTGGTACTAAATAATGTTGTGCAAAAATGCTGCTCAGCAAGCTCTATAGGTCGTGGCTACAGATATAGGGGCTCGCAGAATAATAAACTGTTAATGGGGATAGTTTAAAAAATATCAACAGATTTTAAAATGTTTTGGCTCAAAGGGTTGCTTTGCTTTGCTTGTCCGTTAGACAGGCGGTGTTCTGCGACGCTTGGAAAGACTGCCTGAATATCATCAGGTAAAACATGGTCCCTGCCTTCAATAAGTGCCCAGGCTTTAGCCGCTTGAATCAGAGATATATTTGCGCGAGGCGATAAACCGTGTGTTTCATTGCTTTTTAAACGACTCAATGTTGCCAGCCGGTAGACGTAGTTGACGATACTGTCTGAGCACTGAACTTTGGATACTAGAGCTTGAATTTTGCTGAGAGTATTCTCGTTCAACACTGCTTGTAATTGATTTGCCAGCGCGCGTCGATCAATACCTTTGAGTAGTTGTTTTTCAGCGTCTTCACTTGGGTAACCTAGTGATATGCGCATCATAAATCGGTCTAATTGTGACTCTGGCAGCGCGTGAGTACCTGACTGGTCGCTAGGGTTCTGAGTGGCGATGACGAAAAAGGGCTCAGGGAGTGCGCGGGTTTCACCTTCTTGTGTGACCTGGCGCTCTTCCATTGCTTCGAGCAGAGCACTTTGGGTTTTAGGGCTGGCACGATTGATCTCGTCAGCGAGTACAAGGTTGGAAAATATCGGGCCGGGGTGAAAATGGAACTTACCGTCTTCTCGGTTAAAAATATTCAGGCCCAGTAAGTCACCAGGTAGTAGGTCGCTGGTAAATTGGATGCGTTGATAGCTTAAGCCCAAAGTTCCTGCTAAAGCGTGTGCTAATGTTGTCTTCCCCATGCCAGGCAAGTCTTCGATGAGCAGGTGGCCTTTAGCAAGCAAGCAGGTCAGGGCTAGCTTAATTTCATTCTCTTTGCCTAGAATAACTTTGTTGAGTTGGCTAAGGCCAAGTTGAATCGCTTTGATATTGCTCATAGTAGAATCTATAGACTTATGAAGTGGGGGTGGATGCTCTGTTTTGGGTTTGGACTCGCATAATATGGCGTGCAATCAACTGCTGGTGAGCTTCCGATATATCGGTAAAAGCAATATGCACCTCATAAGGTGATTGCGATCCTCGACATGAAAGTACATCGCCTTCAAGTATTAAGCCGCTATAGCTGGGTAGTAAAATAAGCTTGATTGCGACGCTTTGCCCTTTGGTATATTCCGACTCACTCTTAAGTGCCAAGCCTCCTTCACTCAAGTTAACAGTTTGAATGTTGTCATTTGAGTTTTGCTGGTTGTTCATTGCCAGCACTCTCGATAAGGCGTCGAGTTTCTTGTTCATTACTTTTAAAAACTGCCCCAGGTTTTTATCTTTATCTGTCAGCGTTCGGAGTAGATGCTTTGATTCAACATCCAATAGCTGAAACTCAGAGATCAGACCAAACTCGGGGCTTAGTTCAAAACATTCCGCTGCAGTTTGATTGTCAGCTCTGGGAGCAATGTCAACGGACGCTTTATTTTCAACGCGAAAATATTGTCGTCGATTGGCGAGTTCGGTAATGGTTTCAATATCGTCATTCATAAGTCGGGACAGCTTGCTTCAACAAATAGAGGTTTAAAAAGATATATAGCTTTAATTAAAGCAAAGAAATGCTCGCTTCGCTGAATTGATTTGCGGCTTTTGTGAATGCCGCGCAAAGGAACTGACAAACAAGGTGTTGTTTGCTTAGGGGGGCTGTGGTTTAATCGCGCCATGTTTAAATTCTATCCTGTCTTAATTGGCCTTCGTTATACATCGGCGAAGCGCAAAAACCACTTCATTTCATTTATCTCGCTAACGTCGATGGTGGGCTTGATAATTGGTGTGGCTCTACTTATTACTGTGCTCTCTGTTATGAACGGTTTTGATCGTGAATTACAGCAAAGAATCTTGGGTATGGTGCCGCATGCAGTGATTAAACCTTATAGTGATATGCGAGACTGGCAAACACTTCAGGATTCTGTACTTGAAAATGAGAAAGTGCTTGCTGCCGCGCCGTTTATAAATGCTCAAGGAATGGTGACGCGTAACGGTGCAGTTCACGGTGTTCAGCTGAATGGCGTTTTACCTGAAGAAGAAACATCGGTCTCGATTATCAGTGAGCATATGATTCGAGGTTCTCTTGAGGATTTGAAATCAGGTGAGTTCGGCATGATTATCGGTGAAATACTATCCCGGCAATTGCGCGTTGATGTCGGGGATAAAGTCACTGTCGTTTTACCCGAAGCTTCCTTAACGCCTGCAGGTGTGTTTCCAAGGTTAAAGCGTTTTGTTGTAAAAGGTATTTTCAGTGTAGGAGCCGACCTGGATGCTTCGCTGACCATGATTCATATGGATGACGCGGCAAAAATGTTACGTATCAAAGGTTCAGTGCACGGCTTGCGCTTAAAAATGCATGACCTGTTTGATGCACCCTATATTGCTCGCCAGATAGCGATGAACCTGGATGAAGGTTTTTATAGCGTAGACTGGACCAGAACCCACGGAAACCTGTTTCAGGCAATTCGCATGGAAAAGACTATGATTGGCCTATTGTTGATGGTTATTGTTGCGGTTGCCGCCTTTAATATTATCTCTACTTTAGTGATGGTTGTGACGGATAAGAAAGCTGACATAGCGATCCTCCGCACCATGGGGGCGAGCCCCAAGGCGATTATGGGGATATTTGTTGTGCAAGGTGCTTATATCGGGATCGTAGGAACCCTGGTCGGCACCGTATTAGGCGTGCTACTCGCTTTGAATGTCAGCGATATTATTCAGGGAATAGAGAGTCTTCTGAAGATGCAGTTTCTCAACCCGGATGTCTATTTTATTAGTGACTTACCTTCTCAACTTTTACTTGATGATGTGCTGGTTATTTCCGGGACAGCATTGATTATGAGTTTGTTAGCAACACTTTACCCGGCTTGGCGGGCTTCCAAAGTTCAACCCGCGGAGGCTTTGCGTTATGAATGATGGCGTAATTATTGAGGCGAAAGGCATCTCAAAAAACTATGATGATGCTGTTGCGCCAATTTCGATTTTTCAGAATTTAGACTTCACCCTTAGCAAGGGGGAGTCGGTCAGCGTATTGGGCGCTTCCGGCTCTGGTAAAACGACTTTGTTGAATATATTGGGTGGTTTGGATAAAGCGAGCGAAGGTCTTGTAAGGCTTTGTGGTAGCGACTTGAGTCAGTGCTCAGAGGCGCGCCTAACAGAGTTGAGAAATCAGAATCTGGGCTTTGTTTATCAGTTTCATCACTTGTTAGCGGAGTTTACGGCGGTAGAGAATATTGCTATGCCTTTATTCATTGCTGGCCAGAAACGGCGTTTGGCAGAAGCGCGAGCGCTTGAATTGCTTGACTTAGTGGGCTTGTCAGCACGCGCTAAACATAAGCCTTCTGAGTTGTCGGGAGGAGAGCGTCAGCGAGTTGCCATTGCTCGTGCGCTGGTCAATCAGCCAAAGTGCGTATTGATGGATGAGCCGACGGGAAATTTGGATGAAACCACAGCACGAAAGATCCAAGATGTGATGCTGACCTTGCAGCGTGAGCTGGATACAGGCTTCGTTGTCGTAACGCATGATACGCAATTAGCGCACAAGATGGACAGAGTATTAATCATGGAAGAAGGTGTGTTGAAGCCCTGGAGTGCTGCAGAGCAGGCTTCAGTTTAAACGGACTTGTTATCTTTTCTCGCTTTTCTGGCAGCGACTCGGTGGTGCCACTTTCTAAGGGTTGCGCGTTTCCAAATGGCGTCTATGCCGAAATAACCTGTGACGCCAAGTACGCAGCCGGCTACGAGAGAGCCAAAATACATAGGAATACCGACTTCATATAGTTTGTCTTTTAACCACTCGAATGAAAGCTCATACTCGAAAGGTGAAGCGGGAATATCAAGAATCCAGGCGCCTAATAAGTATTCTGCATAGAAAATAGGTGGCATAGTAAGTGGGTTGCTAATCCACACTAAGGCCAGGGAAACCGGTAGGTTTGCGTTGAAACGCAACGCACACAGTGCCGCAGCAACCATTTGAAAGGGCATAGGGATACATGCCCAAAATAAGCCAATGGCAAAAGCCTTAGTGACTGAATGGCGGTTTAAATGCCATAAGTTAGGCTGGTGAACTAGAGGTCCCAAGAACTTAAGGGATTTGTTTTCACGAATTGCGTCGGGATCTGGAAGATATTTTTTTATCAGATCTTTTGGCATAAAAAGTTCACTTCGTAGTCAGGCTCAAGGATGAGTTTATGTTCTATTTGATGGCCGCATTTTGTGTGGGCCCTATCATACTCTATTGTTATGGGGAATTGTTACCCGCCTTTATTTATATTTTGTTTTCAATTTGTTGCTTGGGCTTGGTTAAGACACGTCTATTTTTGCCGCTCTTAAGCTGCTTGCTTGGTCTTCTGTTTACTCACATTCTGATTGCTGAATACTTGGAAGCGCGTCTTGATAGATCTCTCGATAGTGGGAGTCAAACTATTGAGGCTTATGTTTGTTCTGTGCCGGTGGATTATCACTTGTATTCAAAGGCTGATTTTTGTGTGCTTGAAGCATCAGACAATAATGGAAAAATATTGGGTAAAAAAGTAAGGCTCTCATTTTCTCATACCCTTAATCTCGATTTAAAGAAGCGCTACTACAAGTTGAGTGTTGTTTTGAAGCCTCCGCGAGCAAGCTTGAATTTTGTCGGCAGCTCTTTCGAACAGTACCTGTTTTATAAAAAAATTTCGGCAATTGGACGAATTGTGGAGGTGCTCGAAAGTGCTGAAGATGAGGCTGGGTTCACATTGGCGGACCGAGTTCGTTCTAGCCTGAATTCATACCGTATGAGTTTAGGTGACTATCTCAATAACTTACTCCTAGATAAAGAACATAAAGGTCTACTTAGGGCCCTGATCCTGGGAGATCGGGGGCAAATTAGTCCTGGAGACTCACGAGTTCTGCAGTACACAGGAACACAGCATTTGCTTGCTATCTCGGGCCTGCATGTGGGGCTGGTGATGTTTTTTCTCTATAAGCTCTTGGTCTGGTCTGCTTTTCGAGTGCCAGTCGTTGCTTTTTTCGGCCTTGCTTACGTCATTATGGTTGGCGGGAGTGAATCTGCCATCAGGGCTTGGGTAATGTCTGTGTTGGCTCTGGTGCTTTTATCAGGGCGGTGGCGCAGAGACTATTTGGCGATTTATTGTGCCGCAATGTTTATGGTACTTTTATTCGACCCCCTATCGCCCATGAATATTGGCTTTTGGTATTCATTTATTTGTGTGGCTTTGCTTATATTGTTGTCACGGTTTGCACTAAATATGGATGCAAGCTGGCGTTCACTGTTGTTGCTGCAGTTGGTTTTGATTGTCGGCCTCGCTCCTATTAATGCCCTGATCGGCAATGTTCAGGGGCTGGCGAGCTTATTAGGAAATATGTTTGCCGTTCCTTGGGTTTCGTTGTTTGTTTTGCCTGTATCTTTAGTTGCTTTAGGTATCTCGTTTTTGAGTCGGCCAGTTGGTGAGATCTTGATGAGCTGTTCTGATGCTGGTTTAGAGTTACTGGTTCAGTATTTGTCAACTTTAATTGGTCTTTTAGCTGAGTTTTCTTTTGGGGCAAGCAATGTCTTATTAATTGCTTATGCGGTTTTATTCTTGAGCTTTGTTTTCTTTATTCGCAATTATCTGCTTCGGGCAGTGTTTCTGGCGGTATTGTTATTGGTGCTCTACACGCCTTCAGTGCTAAAGGAGCCGAAGTCCGAGGTCTTGGTTTTCGATGCGGGGCAGGGTTTGGCTATCGCATTGATCTGGGGCGGTCAGTACTGGCTCTATGATACCGGGTTAGCCTTGGGAAGCTATTCTCTGGTTGAAAGTGCAGTTTTCCCCTATTTCCGTGAACAAGAGTTGTTGCTGAATATTAGTGGGTTGATAGTGAGTCATGGTGACGCGGATCATGCGGGCGGAGCTGCGCGCGTTGAGGAATATTTGCAGCCTACGCACTTGTGGTCTGGCGAGCCGGGTCGTGTATCGGGCTTAATGAACGAAAAACCTTGCGCCGCTGGAATGTCTTGGGAGTATACGGGGGGGCGCCTGGAGGTTCTTTACCCTTTTGCGGCTGGGGCAGAATTTGGGGCGTCTTCAAATAATCGCTCTTGCGTGCTTCGTTTTACCTATCGGGGTCAGAGTTTTCTGCTCATGGGGGACTTGGAAGGAGAGGCTGAAATGCACTTAGTAGAGCGCTATCGAGATTCATTGAAGGCTGACGTTCTCATCGCAGGTCACCATGGTTCTGCAAATGCGACATCCATTGCCTTGTTAAAAAATGTTCAGCCTAAGATTCTGGTAATTTCGGCCGCTTATATGAATCGATTTGGTCATCCCCATGCAGATGTATTGGAAAGATCCAGGTTGATGGGAGTGGAAGTATTATCGACTGCTTCGCATGGCGCTCTAAGGTTTTTGTTAGGTGGAGAGGCTATAAATGTAGCGGTGGCACGCATCGAGCGAGAGACTTTTTGGTCAGTACATGAAGATAGTGTAAATAAAAACTAACGGGCTTTTCTAAATCTCTAAGTATGCTAAAGTATCGGCACTAAAATAAGCGATGATAGAAGCTGCTGTTCGTCAGTATTAGGCTTGGTATTTAGTCGGGTACCTTTGCTGGTCACAGCGGTTCGAAAATTACTTGGGGAGACTTCTGCGTGTTAGATTTATTGAAGCCGGGCGGCATAATCATGTTTCCTTTGCTGCTTTGTTCGGTATTGGCGCTGGCAATCATTATTGAGCGTTTCTGGACTTTGCGGGTCAGCCGATTGGCACCAAAGGTTTTGGTTCAGGACTTGTGGGCTGCTATCAAAAAGAAAGAACTTAACTCGCGTAAGTTGAAAGAGTTAAAAGAAGCTGCACCGCTAGGTCGAGTTCTTGCAGCTGGTTTGGCAAATGCTCGTCATGGTCGAGAGATCATGAAAGAGAGCATTCAGGAAGAAGCCAGTCATGTGGTGCATGAAATGGAACGCTTTTTAACGGCACTTGGAACGATTGCTGTGATTACGCCTTTGTTGGGCTTGTTGGGTACCGTTATTGGTATGATTAAAGTCTTTGCTCAGTTGCAGCTAGAAGGTGCCGGTAATGCCGCTGCTCTAGCGGGTGGTATTTCTGAAGCATTGATAACGACTGCCGCGGGTATGACAGTTGCTATTCCTGCTCTAATTTTCCACCGTTATTTCTTACGCCGTGTAGATGAGATTGTCGTAGATATGGAGCAAGAGTCTTTACGCTTGGTCGAAGTTATCCATGGTGACCGTGAACCTTCACGTGATGGAGAACAGAGCTCTTGAATTTTAAACGTCAGTCCGGTGAAGAGGTATCAGTAGACTTAACGCCACTGATTGATGTGGTGTTCTTGTTATTGATTTTCTTCATGGTGTCTACCACCTTCACCAAAGAGAGTCATTTGGAAATTGATTTACCGCAGTCCAGTGCAGAGCCGGCGAAGCCAGCTGTAAAAGAGATTGAGGTGATTATCAATGCCAAAGGTGAGTATGCGGTAAATGATCGCAGCTTGGTTAATAACTCTGAAGACACGCTTAAAAAAGCCGTTCAGAAACTGTCTGAAGGTAACACTAAAATTCCGTTTATTATTACGGCTGATGCAAAAACTTCTCACGAATATGTAGTTAGAGTGATGGATGTTGCTGGGCAGTTGGGTTTTGTGCAGTTGAGTATCACAACGCAGCGGAATAAATCAAAATAGGCTGCTGTCTGGCAGCCTTTGTTTGTTGGTAGTCTATGAGTAAAGATTCGGAAGCCCTTCCTGAATTAAATGAATCAAATTGGGCGCTCTATCAGCGTCTGCTGGTTTATATAAAGCCACTAAAATTCTTTTTCATTCTTAGTATTATTGGTAACGCTATCTATGCGGGTGCGAGTGCGTTAATGGCTCAAGCTCTGGATACGGTCATTACCACCGTTGAAAATCCCACTGAAGAAAATCGCTTGATGCTGCCTTTGCTGATTTTTTCCTTGTTTGCAATGCGCGGGATAGGGGGGTTCTTGGGTGGATACTACATAGCTTATGTGGGGCAGAATATCGTTCACCGGTTACGCACCCAAGTGTTTGACCGGTATTTGAAACTGCCCAGTTACTACTTTGACTCAAACGCATCGGGACATTTGATTTCTCGAATTACCTTCAACGTTCAACAAGTCTCTTCAGCTGCAACTGATGCAATAACGGTGATTGTACGGGAGGGCTTGACTGTGATCGGCCTTTTTATTGTGATGATCAATGCTAACTGGAAATTGACCTTAATCTTTTTGGCAATTGGTCCAATGATTGGTGCCTTAGTAAGTTATGTGAGTAAGCGCTTTCGTAAGTTAAGTAAACGTATTATGGCATCAGTGGGTGATGTCACGCATGTAACCTCGGAGGTCGTATCGGGATACCGAGTGGTGCGCATATTTGGTGGGGAGAACTATGAGTCAAACCGCTTTAATCAGGCTAGTGAATATAACTTAAAGCAAGCTTTGAAGCTTGAAATGACTAAAGCTATCAGTACACCGGTTATTCAGTCTCTAGTCGCATTAGCGATCGCGGTTTTGGTTTGGTTAGCGCTCGCTCCAGATGTCCGTGGCGATATGACTGCCGGGAGCTTCGTGGTGATCATTGCCGCGGCAGCGACCATGGCAAAACCTATTCGTCAGTTAACTCAGGTAAATGAAAAGATTCAGCGAGGCTTGGCTGCCGCTAAGGACTTGTTTGCAGTGATTGATGCCGAACCTGAGAAAGATCAAGGAAGCTTCGAAAGTGCCAGAGTACAAGGTGCGATTGAGATTAGTGATCTTAACTTCGCTTACGAAGGAAGTAATAAAGCGATCCTGAAGAATATTGATTTATCGATCAAGCCTGGTGAAACCGTTGCTTTGGTCGGCCGCTCCGGTAGTGGTAAGTCGACACTGGCGAACCTGATTCCACGCTTTTACGAAGCCCAATCTGGCAGCATTACCTTAGACGGTGTGCCAGTCGAAGACTATACCTTGCGTTCTCTTAGAGATCAGATTTCATTGGTTACTCAGCAGGTGACCTTGTTCAACGATACCTTTACCAAGAATATTGCCTATGGAGGCTTGGAAGGTGCTTCGATCGAGGATGTACAAGAGGCTGCGAGAAAGTCTAATGCATTAGCGTTTATTGAGGATAAAGACCTGGGCTTTGATACAGAGCTTGGCGATAACGGTGTCTCGTTGTCCGGTGGGCAGCGTCAACGTATCGCTATTGCACGAGCCTTGCTGAAAGATGCGCCAGTGTTGATTCTCGATGAGGCGACCTCAGCCCTGGATACAGAGTCAGAAAAAGCTATTCAAGGTGAGTTGGAGGTATTGATGGAGGGACGTACAACAATTGTGATCGCGCATCGCCTATCGACTGTAGAAAATGCAGATAAAATTGTAGTGATGGACCAAGGTCGTGTAATCGAGCAGGGAACACATCAATCACTTCTGGCTGCAAATGGTGAGTACGCCAAACTTTACAATATGAACCTGGCGGACGATGCCTAGTCAGGATCAGCAACGTGCTGCTTCAACGAGCATAACCGATGCTTGGTACCAAGGTGCTGCTTGGCTATACCTGCTGGCACCACTGTCACTTATCTATATGCTTATTTTGGTCATACGGGCATGGCTATACCGCTTAGGTTTTAAGACCTCATATCGTTCCAGTTTACCCATTATAGTGGTTGGCAATATTACGCTCGGCGGGACTGGAAAGTCACCATTGGTTGCATACTTGGTGCAAGCGCTTCAGGAAAGAGGCTATCAGCCTGGTATCGTCAGCAGAGGGTACGGTGCATCAATTCCATCTACAGAGTGTCGAGAAGTGTTAGCCGATAGCTTGCCTGAAGAGGTGGGTGATGAGCCACTCATGCTAAAGCAAGCGCTTGATTGTCCGGTATTTGTTAGTCCTAATAGAAAGCTCTCAGTTCAGGCACTGGAAGCTCAAGGTTGTAATGTTGTTATAAGTGATGATGGCTTGCAACACAATGCGCTACAGCGTGATGTGGAAGTTTGTGTTTACGATGGTCAAAGAGCCTTGGGTAATGGATATTTACTTCCGATGGGGCCTTTGCGTGAAAGCCAGTCTCGAATGAAGAAGCTGGACTTTCAGGTGATCAACGGTGCTGATGATTTACCTGGCGTGAATTCATCAGAGCCTTACATTCGAATGGATTTACGACCAGGCAACTTACTGCCGTTGAAGGCTGATCCCGGTCAGGATGGTCTCAATCAAGCCTTAGCTTTGGAGAAATTGTCGGGTCAGCCGGTAAATGCTGTTGCTGCCATTGGCAACCCGGAACGCTTCTTTGAGGTGCTTGAGCGCAGTGGTATGATTGTTATGCGTCATGCCTTCGAAGATCATCATGCTTACTCTATCGATGATTTTGGCTTTTCGGAAACGCTTCCGATCATTATGACGGAGAAAGATGCTGTCAAATGTCGTTCTTTAGGTTTGTCAGATGCCTGGTACTTGCCTGTAGAAGCTGAGCTGAGTGCTAACTTGGCCGATTTGATTATTGAAAAAATAGAAGGAAATTCTCGTGGATAAAAAACTACTTTCGGTTTTGGCTTGCCCTTGTTGTAAGGGGGAGTTGCAATATGACCAGGAAAAACAGGAACTGATCTGTCGAGTAGATGCTTTGGCGTTCCCAATACAGGATGACATTCCAGTGATGCTTGAGACTGAAGCGCGGACTCTTACAACTGATGAGAAACTGGGTAAATAAGCACACACACAGAAAAGGAGGGACGTATGTCTTTTAAGGTCATTATACCTGCTCGCTATGCCTCTACCCGTTTGCCGGGTAAACCTCTGTTGGATATTGCCGGAAAGCCGATGATTCAGCGGGTTTATGAGCAAGCTTGCTTATCAGATGCCGAAGAAGTTGTTATTGCGACAGATGATGAGCGTATTGAAAAGGTCGCTTTGGGCTTTGGTTCCAAGGTTGTGATGACTTCTGCTGAGCACCCTTCGGGAACAGACAGGCTGCAGGAAGTAGTTGCCAAACTTGCTTTGGCAGATGATGATATTGTTGTCAATGTTCAAGGTGATGAACCGCTTATTCCGCCAAAGGTGATTAATCAGGTTGCTAAGAACTTGTCATTAGCCCCAGGTGCCGGCATTGCAACTTTGTGTGAGTCGATAGTCAAAGTAGAAGATGTTTTTAATCCGAATGCAGTAAAAGTGGTGTTTGATCTCAATGGTATGGCAAATTATTTTAGTCGTGCCCCGATACCATGGTGTCGTGATCAGTTTTCAGATCCTAAGGCCTTAACGGCGATACCTGATGGCGCTAGCTATTACCGCCATATCGGTATCTATGCCTACCGAGTGGGTTTCTTGAATGCTTATGTGAATTGGCCGCCGAGTATGACTGAAAAGCTTGAAAGTTTAGAGCAATTGAGAGCCTTATCTAACGGTGTTAGCATTCATGTCGAACAAGCTTTGGAGAGCCCTCCTCCAGGGGTCGATACTGAAACAGATCTGCAATATCTTAGAAACCTTTTAGCGGTATGATGTTCTCTTTTTCTTAATTTTTTTAGTCGAGTTGGGAATTATGCATAAGATCCTGTTTGTTTGTTTAGGAAATATCTGTCGCTCACCCACTGCTCAAGGTGTTTTTCAGTCTCGTGTTGATCAGGCTGGTTTAAAGGAGCACTTTTTTGTGGATTCTGCCGGTACAGCGGGTTGGCATGAAGGGAAAGCTCCAGACCCTCGAACACAAAAGCATGCGTTAAGCCGTTCGTATGACTTAAGCCGAATTCAAGGACGTCAGGTGGTTTTCTCTGACTTCGAAGCCTTTGATCATATTATTGCAATGGATAAGGCCAATCTGGAAAACTTGCAAGCCATGTGTCCAGAAGAGTTTCAGCATAAATTAAAGCTGTTTTTAGACTTCAGTGATTGCCCTGAAAGTGAAGTGCCAGATCCTTACTTTGGTGGCACTGCCGGTTTTTCACATGTGCTTGATTTAGCTGAGTCGGCAAGTGAAGGTTTGCTGAATGCTCTGACAGAGGAAGCGCTCGCTTAATGGTTGCATTCCTTGATGAATAAGCGTTTGGGAGCAGATTTAAAGAGCCTGAATACCCTGGCTTTACCTTGTGTTGCTCGCGAAGAACTTTGCTTTGACAATGCTCAAGAGCTTGTGCTCTTTTTGCAGGGTGGAAGCTATGAACTATCAGAGTTGCTTATCCTGGGCGGCGGTTCCAATTTGGTTTTGCCCGAGAGACTAGACAAACTTGTAATACGTTTATTGTTTGACGCAATTCACTATCATGATGACGATACAGATCATGTGATTGTTGTTGTTGAAGCAGGTAGGATCTGGGATGACTTGGTGGCTGATACTGTAAATCAAGGCTTGGTTGGGCTAGAAAACCTTTCCTATATTCCCGGAACCGTTGGTGCAGCACCCGTTCAGAATATCGGTGCGTACGGCGTGGAACTTTCAGACTCTCTTGTCTCGGTGAAAGCTTTCGACACTAAGACGCTTTCGCTTTGTGAGTTGAGCAATGAGCAGTGCCAGTTCTCATACAGAGACAGCATATTTAAACGCGAGCCTAATCGTTATTGCATCATTAGTATTACACTTCGGCTGACACGTAAACCTTGTTTTAAGCTTGACTATGGTGAGCTGAGGGGCTTTCAGGGGCTCGCGGAAAGCTTAATGGTATCTCAGGTGAGAGAGAAAATTATTGCTGTTCGTAAGGCGAAATTACCTGAACCGAGTGAGCTTCCAAATGCCGGTAGCTTTTTCAAAAACCCGATCGTTACGGCGAAACAAGAAGAGAGCATAAGGAAGAAGTTTCCAGGACTTGTGAGTTATCAGCTTGAGACTGGGGAATTTAAATTGGCGGCAGGCTGGTTGATCGACCAGGCCGGTTGGAAAGGGAAGCGGCAAGGGCCTGTAGGCGTACATGCCAAGCAAGCTCTTGTTCTTGTCAATCACGATGGCGGCAATCAGGCAGATATACTTACCTTGGCGCAAGATATTAGAGCTTCAATTGCTTCAATTTTTTCCGTTGCCTTGGAAGTGGAGCCAAAAATAGTCTCATCCTTGAGTTCATAAGGTTGTAGTTCCTATTTCTGTAGTCGCTGGTCAGTTTCTAGTAAGGTTTTAACTAATCCGGTTAAGCGATCGACCGTTTCTTGATTTACTAATTTCCCTTCTTCGTTGAATGCTTCGTAAGCAGCTCCAATAGCTAGTTGTTGAGGAATAACTAAACTCCCCAAATTTGTCATGACTTCTCTTAGTTGTCCTAGTCCTCTTAAGCCACCTAGGCTGCCTGGGCTGGCAGCAGTTAGTGCGACAGTAAATCTGTTAAATGGTGGTTGATAGACATTGGAGTCACTATTGTCAGGGCGTGATAACCAGTCCAGTGTATTCTTCAGTGCGGCGCTAAATGATCCGTTGTACTCTGGGCTCGCGATTAAAATGCTTGTTGGTGATGAAAATATGCGCCTTAAGTCGTTCAGTGAAGCGGGCGTTTCAGTGTTTTCAATATCTTCATTAAACAACGGCAAAGGGTAGTCTGCTAAGTTAATGTTGATAGCATCGTAGCCAAGCTCTAAAGCTATTTGTTGTGCTTGCTTAGCAACTTTTTGGTTGTAGCTGTTGCTGCGTAGACTTCCAGAAAATGTAATAAGAGTTCTGTCTGAGCTCATGGTATCGGCCTTTCAAGTAAGTGCGTATGAATTGAACTGTCTTTATTAAACCTGATGCAAAACTGCATGAAAATAGGTAGAGTGCATAGTTGGTGTGCATATACGCACAGAGTGGCGAATTTTGTGCGGGTGACGTTAAGCGCAGATATAGATTGTTTGGGGATATGTATGAAAAGCTGGAGTGATATTCAGATAGCCTATCAAGTAGCCAAGTTTGGCACGCTTAGCAAGGCCGCTGAGTCTTTAGGTGTTCATCACAGTACAGTTCTTAGGCACATTGACTCGATTGAAGAGCACTTGGCTTGTAAGTTATTTCATAGGCATTCTCGCGGCTATACGCCGACTGAAGCGGGCGAAATTCTGTTTCAAGATGCTGCAAAAGTCGAAGAACGTCTTGATCGAATGGTCAGTAAAATTAATGGGCTAGACCAGCAGCTAACAGGGCCTTTGGTTCTGACGAGCGTTTCGACCTTGAGTCCCTTGATCATGCCTGTTATCGAGGTATTCAGCAAAGCACACCCTGGTGTGGACATTTCGTTTCAGGCGGATTCGAGAATTTTTAAACTTGAATATGGTGAGGCGCATATTAGTATTCGGCCAGGCGCTCAGCCGCAAGACCCAGATTATGTGGTACAGAAGCTATTGTATACTGAATCGGCTCTTTATGCTAGCGAATCCTACTTGCGTAAGTACGGGAAACTCCAGAGCCTTGAGGATATTACGGGACATCGATTTCTTAATTTTTGCCAGAATATGAATAATATTCCGAGTATTAAGTGGTTAAATGAAATGGTCCCGAAGGAACAGATTAGCTTTAGTGCCAGCGACTACCATATATTAATGGATGCTGCGGAAAATGGTTTGGGTATCGTGGCGATGGATTGTCGAATTGCCGAACTTAAAACTGACCTGCAGCTACTTCTGCCAGCACCTAGTGCATGGCGTTCAACTATATGGTTAGTGACGCATCGTGATGTCCACTTTAGCCCGAAAGTTCAAGCCTTTACGGCACTTATCAAGCAGTGTTTAAAGTGAAAATCAAAAGTCGTCATTGACTCTAACGCAGTTTCGCCCGTCATATTTTGCTTTATAGACGGCTTTATCTGCACGGGCTAGTAGTGATTGAAAGTCATTCTCGTCCTGATGTAGTTCAGCTACACCGATACTCGCTGTGACTAAGAGTCCAGCTGGCTTAAGTGCTTCTACATCTTTTCGGATTTGGTCCGAGCGCATCGTTGCTTGATCAAGGCTGCAGTTTTCCAGGAGTACCACAAACTCTTCGCCACCAAAACGCACGGCTACAAGATCTTCCTTTCGGTATTGGGTGCGTAGGAATTCACCAAAGGTACTTAAAACCTGGTCGCCAACCGGGTGGCCGTGCTGATCATTAATTTGTTTAAAGTGGTCAATATCAACCATCATTAAGCTTAATGGATGGCCATGACGTTTGGCGCTAGCGACTTTTTGTTCAGCTACGGCTAATAAATAATGCCGGTTATAAAGGCCTGTTAATTGGTCGGTGAGCGCAAGCTCTTCTAACCTTTGGCGCTGTTGCTTCAATGTGATGTGTGTGTTGATGCGCGAGATTGCAATCGCTTCTCTCACTGGTTTACGAATATAGTCGGCGGCGCCTAGCTTAAGGCCTTTTTCTTCATCGTGCGAGTCTTGAAGGCCTGTAACAAAAATAACGGGGATGCCAGCCGTCTCTTCATCTTCTTTTAAGTGCTTGCTGGTTTCAAAGCCATCCATATCAGGCATCATGATATCAAGTAGAATGAGCTCGGGTTGGGGCTCTGTACGAGCGACTTCCAGACATTTTGCTCCAGAAGTAGCGACTTTGACCTGATAAAGATCGCGGAACATGAGAGCGAGAATTTGGACGTTAGCGGGCGCGTCATCAACAATGAGGACGGTTGGCTTTCCTTGTTTCTCGCTCGATATTTGAGGGGCCATTTATTAGGTGCCAGTCTGGTTATGAGGTCTGAATCAGAGCCAATATCTCTTTAAGTGTCGTTGATGCTGCCGTATTGTCAAATAAATTGATTTCTTCAACGAGTTTTATGACCAAATTTTGGATTTCCTGCCTATCGGGGAAGGCTGTTTTAAGGAGGCTTAAACTGTCTGGGTCGATATAATCTGATTGTTCAAGCTTGTTTTGAAGCGTGTTTAGTTGGTTTATAAACTCGTCATTAGAGAGTGTTTCATCTGATTCGTCGCTGGTCGATGCAGTACTTTGGTCGAGTGCTTCAGTAAATGATTGTTCGAGCAAGCTTAACTCTGTTGTGAACTCTACATGAAGTCCTTCAAGTTCGTGCTTATCTACTTGCTCGATAGGTCTTAGAGAAACCTGTTCAATGGCAGCGCAGAGACTTTGGAGCTTGTCGGCGCAAAGTTGCCCGCAGACACCTTTGAGAAGGTGTGAAATGGCTTTAAGCGCTTTTAGATCTAATTCGTTACAGGCCTTTAGAATATCTTCAGAGTGCTTCGGGCTGTCACTAAGGAAGCTATTCAGCAATGCAGAGAATAAATCATCGTTATTGTAGATTCTCTCTCTTAGACCGTCAGGGTTCCAGTGGGTAGGGGTATCTTGCTCGCTAGTTGAAGCAGTAGCGTTGGGTTTGGTGCTTGTATCATCTTGAGGCATAGGTGCGTCTTCATATTCAGGTTTGTTGTTACACACATAACTAATGAGTGTAGAAATTGGTGCGTCGTTATAAATTGGTTTGCTTAGATAGGCGTTCATACCGGCAGCCAAGCACTTTTCTTTATCTCCTTGCATTGCATTGGCTGTCATCGCAATGATCGGAATGTCGGTGTAGAACTGTCCAGCTTTGCCATCGCGAATAGCTCGAGTGGCTTCATAGCCGTCCATTTCGGGCATTTGACAATCCATAAGGATTAAAGTGTGTGGGGTATTGGCGGTGGTTTGTATCAAACTGCTAATTGCTTCCAGGCCATTGCCAGCGACATCCGCGTGTAGGCCAATGTTTTTTAACGTGCTGAGGGCTACCATTTGGTTAATATAATTATCCTCCAGGATCAATAAACGGGTACCTTCTGGCCATTTTATTTGTCTCGAATCCTTCGTAGAGTAGGTCTTAATGCTTTCAGAGGTGATCAGAGGTTGAGCTTGTTGTAGTGCTTGACCGTCATCCGCCAAAATACTTAACGCATCAAATAGGTCAGAGGTAGTCGCAGGTTTTGGGAAATAAGCATCGAAGCCAATATCGGCCATTTCCTGTGCACCTCCCTGATAGGTCATTGAGGTCATCATAACAAGTTTCATCGACTGAAAACGTTCGTCGTGACTAAGTTTTCGCCCCAGCTCTGCTCCGTCCATTTCTGGCATTTGCATGTCTAACAGGGCGATATCGAAAGGCCTCTTGCTTTCGTCATTATATCGTTGCTGGCATAGTTCTAGTGCTTCGGAGCCAGAGCTCGCTTCAATGGCTTTAGCTCCCCATAGGTCAAGCTGACCTCGGAGTACCTCTAGGTTAGTCGTGTTATCATCAACGATCAGAATCTCTAGTTGGCTTATATCTATTGTCGGTTTGACTAACTCAGCTTGATCGCTAGTCTTCAGCAACATTGAGCTCGAAAAATTGCTGCCTTCTCCTGGAATGCTCTTAACGGAAATGGTGCCGCCCATCAGTAAGCATAGGTTCTTGGCAATGCTCAGTCCTAAACCTGTGCCGCCGAACTGTCTGGTAGTTGATGCGTCAGCCTGATTAAAGGCTTCAAACAGCGAGTCGGCTTTTTCAGGCGGGATTCCTATACCTGTATCAGTCACATCGATGTCTAGTTGAAGCAGATTTGCGTTTAGCTCCGTAAGCCGAGCAGAAATAACGACTTCACCTTGGCTGGTGAATTTGATTGCATTGTTGACAAGATTGGTAACGACTTGGCGGATCCTGCCGGGGTCTCCTACTGCTTTTGACAGGGTTAACCCTCTTAAGTCGACGATCAGTTCTAGCTCTTGTAGTTGAGCTTGCTGGGCAAGAGACTCTGCAAGATCGCCAATTAACTTTCTCGGGTTAAATAGAAGGTGCTCCAAGTCTAGTTTGCCTGCTTCTATTTTAGAAAAGTCTAAAATGTCGTTGATTAGTGTAAGTAGCGACTGTGCGCTATTTTGCGCTATTTCAGCCCGGTGCCTTTGTTGAGTATCAAGCTTGGAGTTAAGCAGAAGTCCCAGCATGCCCAGAACGCCATTCATCGGTGTCCTGATCTCGTGGCTCATGCTTGCGAGGAATTCGCTTTTCGTAATTGCAGCTTGTTCAGCATTTTCTTTTGCAGTAATGAGTTCGCTTTCGGCTGCTTTTTTCCCAGTAATGTTCGAGCTAATGGCAACATAACTTTGTGGTTTGCCGTTCATATCTTTAATGGCAATGACAGTGCTGCTAATCCAGTAATTCTGACCATGTTTATCTTTGTTGTAGACTTCGCCTCGCCATACGCTGCCTTTAGCAGCTGTTTTATAAAGTTGGCCGAAGAAGGCTTTGTCATGATAGCCAGAGTTAAGAATTCGATGATTTTGGCCTAGCAGCTCTTCACGCTCGTATCCGCTTACTTCGACGAATTTGTCATTCACATAAGTGATGTCTCCTCTTATATTTGTGATAGAGACAATGGAAGCCTGGTCCAAGGCATATTTCTGCTCATTTAGTTCATTTATTGAGGCGTCAATATTCTGTAGGGCTTTATGAAAGCTTCTGGCAAAAATACCTACTTCGTTATTCTCGTTCACGGGTAGGTAGTCAATTTCGCCTGTTTGCTCATAGCGTTCGAGTGTTTCAGTCAATCTCGAGAGAGGGCGGGTAATTCTGCGAGAGATTAAAATGGCAGCCGTTAAGGCAACTAAAGCTAGCGATAAACCTATAAGCAGGCTTTTGTTGCGAGTTCCTTCCAGAGCTAATGCAAGCTGTTGATGTGAGGATGATAGTAGAATATGGAGTTGTGGGCTGCCATAAGTCGCACCACCTTTTAATACTTTGTAATACGCAGAGTATTTAGTATTGGTACTGTCTTTTAACTGCGTAAACGTCAGCTTGTTGGTGCCTGACTGAAAGTGCTGAGTGAGCTCGGGGAAATCTCTAAGTAAGTTTTTATCATGTGATGATGAACTATTATCTGAAGAGCTTTCCTGATAAAGATATTCACCTTCAGCGTCACTGATATAGAACTGTCTATTGCTATTGTAGCGAGGCAAACCAGAGATAATAGCCATTGGCTTAAGCGTTGCGATTAATACATAGCTGGCTGTATCGTCCAGAACCTTGAATAACGCGTTTGAAACGCTTGAAAAGACCTTTTCTGTTTCCAGCTCAACTAGATCTGGACTTAGGTAGATATCAGAAAAGTAAATCTCCCCCGATTTTAACTTGCCACTTTGCTTCAGTGTAGCTAGGTCTCTTGTTAGAAAGGTGTCTGAGCTTTCCTCTCCGCTCTTGCTGTCAGCCTTGTGGCTTGTATAAAGAACTTCCCAGCCAATTACACTGTCCGGTCTTTTGGCGACTAGCTTGATATTTACTACGCCTGGATTTAAAAGCAAGTAGTGTTCGAGAGTGCGATTGACTGGCTCAGACTCAGTGATGCCTCCTTGCACATAGGCTTGAATGGCATAGTGCTTGCCCAGGGAAACTAAGTCTTGGGCACTTCTTTGAAATATGGATTGATAGCTCGACTCAAGCATCTCAGCTTCGTGCTCAAGCTCCTGTAGGTTCTTTTTCTTTATTTGGGCGATATGATCCAGATACACAGAAATACTGATGATGGTGCCGACAATGAGTGTTAAAGAGAATGTAACTGAGGGGATTAGTAGACTTATAGGGCGCTTCGCACGTTCAGTTTTTGAAGTTCTGATATGTTGATGTGTAAGAGGGGGTGTTTCGCGGGGGCCGCTATCTGTTGATGAGGTGGCGGTGTTGAAAATTAGGCTGCGAGTTATGCCTGCTAGCATAGAAAGGTAAGCAACAATTTTCAGTATATGAGCGATATTGAAATGGTTATCGAAAAGTTGCGTAGAGCCGAATGCCACATGCAGTTGGGTTAGGCACTCTGGAATGCAGCTTAATAAAAACGCCAGGCTGACGGGGTCGCGTTCTTTCTGAAACCAGGTCCAGAACAATGTGGCGGCTAATAAGTATGTCGCTAGTGGAAGGATGTCATAGGGGCGGCTTATCAATTCGCCAGGGAAAGTGGTTTGCGGTAGGTTTTCGCTCACCGAGGCTAGATAAACACTTACGAAGGCCGAACCAACAAAAAAACTATCGCTAAAGGAAGTAGCTTTAGATGCTTGTACAGGGGGGGTTATTGCTGTGATGCAAAGCCCATAAGCTTAGTGCCGCCCCGACGGTCATGATTGAAGCATTGAAAAGGCGGGAAAGCGCCCAGGTAAAAGGAATAAAATCAGTGTTCTGGGCTTGAGCATCGATCACTCTTGCTGATGCCAAGGTATGAAAAATGTCGATCGATGCTGCCGAGAGCAATGCAAGCCCCATGATAGGGAGTGTAATATTACGATGATAGTAGTAATGAACAAACGCAAAGATAGCGCCGATACAGGCAATAGAAATTGCGCTCCATTCGAGAATGGTATGTAGGATAGCTCCCTGCAGCGCTTCCAGCATCGAGCTTTGTGTTGTCACTATATCGACTTTTGTCGGCGCAGCGCCAAAGTCAATTCCTAGCATATTAGGTAAAAAAGGTAGAGTGCAGAGAAAAAATAGCCCAATAGTCAGTTTTTTGGGAGACGTCATTCAAACTTCCGAAATATGGTGACGTGGTGCGATGGCATTAAAGAAGTATAGTAGAAATGTCTTCAAGTTCACGTCAGTATGCAAATAATAGGAAAGTCGCTATGCTTTGGTTACACTGAACAAATGGATAGTCTTGGTATGCTTTTGTTTTTTGGGTGCAACTAGCCAAATTGGGTTTAGATGAATTATGAGCGAACAAGCAAAAGCGCTGATTACCGAAATATTTGATGCAGCTTGTGTTAAGCAGTTTGAAAGCTTGGGCTGTCAAATAGAAGTAACGGATAGAAGTTCATATTCCCGAGAAGTGATGGCTTCGTATATTACGGCAGGCTCTGAAGACCTGACAATTTCTTTGCTATTAAAAACACCGCGTTTACTATTAGCGTAAACTATGCCGATAGTTGATGTAGATAGAATTGGTGACCCAAGTTTTCAAGAAGATTGGAATTGTGAATTGGCCAACCGTTTTCTAGGTAGAATAAAAAATAGCTTGGTGCAGCATAATTGTCGGTTGGCTATCGGTTTGCCCGAGGTGATGAGTAAGTCAGATATGAAACACTTTCACTGCGATGGTGAAGAGATTGTTCGTCACTTTTCCATTAGCAGTGAAATAACCGATAGCGTGATGGACTGCCACCTATACGTAGACTTCCACAACGATGCTCTTTATTTAACTGAAGGCCGTCGACCAGTTGAGGACCAAGGTAACGAGGGCGACTTGGTAATCCTGTAGCGCCTAGCTATTGGGCCAAAACGAACGTTATAAATCGTCCCACCACTCTTTAAGCTCTGCCTCTAAACGCTTTTTCTCCTGATGATCTTCAATTGCTCTTCTTGCTTGGGAGCGGCGCTTTGCACGATCTTTTTTCTTTGATTCGCTTTGCTTTTGATGAAGTTCGTGAGCGATATCCATAAAGTCTACATGGATGGCTTCCAGAGAATTTTCTTGCTCAAAAGTGCTCGGGTTCTGAGATTCATGTGCTTGCATAGTGTGTCTCCTAACTGGCATCGATAAAGTTTCGAAATGTTTACTGTTTTGCATCTCACCTTATTTGGAGCTCAGGCTAGCTTTTGGGTGTGACAGTTTTGTGAAGCAAAAATGACGATTTAGACAAAAATATGGGCTTGTGAAGTAGGTCGCTTGGATGATAGTTTTGCCCGCATTTGAGCTTCTTTGTCAGTACGCTGATGGCAAGAGCTGCTCGTCAAGATCGATGATTTAGGAGAATATAACGTGCCCGTCGCCAGCCTAGCCGTCCTGTTTGCGCTGTACTTTTCTCAAGGCCTTCCTTCGGGAGTGCTAGCTCATGCTTTTCCGGCCATTATGCGAGACCAGGGCGTGTCGCTGGAATATATCGGACTGATCAAACTCCTTGCCTTGCCATGGGCTTTAAAGTTTATTTGGGCTCCCTATGTTGATCGTATCGGTTGGGCTCGTATAGGCGTGCATCGAACCTGGATAGTAGCGATGCAGTTATTGCTTGTCGGATTGCTCTTATTAGCTTCTATGTCTAACTATGAAAGCTTGTTTGGCCCCTTGATTGTTATTTTTCTCATCGGAATTCTACTGGTGAATACCTCGGCCGCGACTCAGGATATTGCAACCGACGGTTTGGCTGTGAAAGTTCTAGCAGAGCGTTTCAGGGGAATCGGAAACAGTGTCCAGGTAACAGGTTTTAAGTTGGGAATGATTTTAAGTGGTAGCGGCTTGTTACTAGGGATAGACCACTTTGGTTGGAGTCTGAGTATGCAGCTTATGGCCTTGTTGTTAGTTCTACTAATGTTGCCAATCTTCACTGGAGCTATCCCTGTTTACCCAAAGGTGACCAATAACTTTGATGCAGGTGTTGCTGATAAAGGCATGGCTAGGGCATTGCCTCTAACTGTCTATAAGGGCTTTTTTAAGCGTTCAAATATGCTTGCTTGGGTATTGGTGTTAATCACCTATAAACTGGCAGACTCCTTAGGCTCGGTAATGATCAAGCCCTTGCTGATCGATAGTGGCTTCTCGCTAGGGGACTTGGCAACGATCACTTTATGGTCTTCTATTGCGGGTTTGCTGGGGGCTGCTTTAGGCGGGTATTTATACCTTCGTCTGGGGGCAAAGAATATGATGCTTATTGCTGGCTTGGCCCAGGCTGTGGGAATTGCTCTCTATACGCTAGTGGACCTGCACTGGGTTGGGATTCTTGGGGTCTATGGTCTAAGTATATTCGAGCAAGCAGTCGACGGCATGTCTACAGTAGCCCTTTTCTCGCTGATGATGGCGCAATGTCGTTCCGGACATGAAGGTGCAGACTTTACCGTTCAGGCCAGTATTCAAGTCTTGGTCTCTGGTTTGGCGGCGGCTCTGGGAGGTCTCTTGGCTGGCATGTTGGGGTATTTTTCTACCTTTGTTGTTGCGGGCGCTGTTGGCTTAGTCAGCTTAGTGTTTGTGTTACATTATTTTCGACAAAAATGATTGATGAAGTTCACACAATAATCGTATAAAATGGCGCTTTTTTGAACGATCAAATTCTGTTCACTCTATATGGCTCATTACAAGAGTTGAAGAATGACTAGGGAATGACCGTTTTGAGGCTTATTTTTTCCTGAATGATAGAGGCGATGAATGTTTACTCGTGATATGACTATAGCTGGCTTTGATGATGAAATAGCAAATGCAATTACTGCTGAAGCAACGCGTCAAGAAGAACACATTGAACTGATTGCATCAGAAAACTACACCAGCCCTCGAGTGATGGAGGCTCAAGGTTCTGCATTAACGAATAAGTATGCTGAAGGCTATCCGGGTAAGCGTTACTACGGTGGTTGTGAGCATGTTGACGTGGTTGAGCAGCTAGCGATTGATCGTGCTAAAGAGTTGTTTGGTGCTGACTACGCAAACGTTCAACCTCATTCAGGTTCGCAAGCCAATGCTGCTGTTTATATGGCGCTTTGCTCTCCCGGCGATACGGTATTGGGAATGAGCTTGGCTCACGGCGGTCACTTGACGCATGGTGCGTCAGTAAGCTTTTCCGGTCGTATCTATAACGCCGTGCAGTACGGTTTGAATGAGCAAACGGGTGAAATCGACTACGATCAGGT
Source organism: Oleiphilus sp. HI0043 (assembly GCF_001634935.1). NCBI lineage: Bacteria > Pseudomonadati > Pseudomonadota > Gammaproteobacteria > Oceanospirillales > Oleiphilaceae > Oleiphilus > Oleiphilus sp. HI0043. The sequence continues at coordinate 30,725 of NZ_LWEY01000002.1, forward strand.
TGAAGCGCTTGCTCGTGAACATAAGCCAAAGATGATTGTTGCAGGTTTTTCTGCCTACTCTCGTATTGTTGATTGGCAGCGTTTTCGTGATATTGCTGATGAAGTCGGTGCATTCTTATTCGTAGACATGGCGCATATTGCCGGTTTGGTTGCGGCGGGTGTTTATCCTAGCCCAGTTGGCATCGCTGATGTAGTAACGTCTACTACTCACAAAACCTTGGGTGGTCCCCGTGGCGGTATCATTCTGGCGAAGGCAAATGAAGCGCTAGAGAAGAAATTAAACTTTGCTGTATTCCCTGAAAGCCAGGGCGGCCCTTTGATGCATGTAATAGCTGCTAAAGCGGTGTGCTTTAAAGAAGCTATGTCAGATGAGTACAAGTCTTACCAGTCTCAAGTTGTTGAGAATGCCAAGGCGATGGTTGCAGTTTTCCAGGAGCGTGGCTTTGATGTGGTATCAAATGGCACTGACGATCACTTGTTCCTGCTAGATTTGATCAGCAAAGATATCACGGGTAAAGATGCTGACGCTGCACTAGGCAAAGCGAATATTACAGTGAATAAAAATGCAGTACCTAACGACCCACGCTCACCTTTTGTGACCAGTGGCTTGCGTATCGGTACGCCAGCGGTAACCCGTCGTGGCTTTAAGGCTGCCGAGTGTCAGCAACTAGCGGGCTGGATGTGTGACGTAATTGACGCTTTGGTTAAAGATGCTGAAGATACGACTGCTATTGAAAGTGTTAAGAAGGACGTTATCGACCTTTGTGCTCGCTTCCCAGTATACGCATAAATAGTTAACCCGGTGCGGTGATGAGGCGTTTCCTCATTTCTGCACCTTTGGCCTGCCAGCTGTTAGTGGTTTAGTTGGCTTGCTGCTCTGAATTGGCCTTTCTTCTGAATCAAAAGGTTTTTTGATGCATTGTCCTTTCTGTAGTGCGACGGATACAAAAGTTATCGACTCTCGACTGGTTGCCGATGGCGGCCAGGTTCGCCGTCGCCGTGAATGCCTGTCTTGTAAAGAACGCTTTACTACCTTTGAAACTGCTGAGCTGGTGATGCCGAGAGTGGTTAAGCAGGATGGCACTCGTCAACCTTTTGATGAGGACAAGCTCAACAGAGGCTTCACCAAGGCTTTGGAAAAGCGCCCCGTCAGTATTGAGGCGATTGAAAGCGCGATCAATAACATTAAGGCCCGATTGAGAGCAACAGGCGAGAGAGAGCTAAAAGCGATTGCTATTGGTGAAGAAGTGATGAAAGAGCTGCGTCGCCTGGATGAGGTGGCTTATGTTCGTTTTGCCTCTGTCTATCGTAGTTTCCAGGATATCAATGAATTTAAGGAAGAAGTTGATCGGCTAGCTCGTTCTGAGAATACCAAAAATGACGCTTAGTGCTTTCTCAATAGATGACGCTCACTATATGGCTGAAGCTTTGCGCTTGGCCAATAAAGGGGTGTATACAACCCAGCCAAACCCACGGGTAGGTTGTGTCTTGGTGAGGGGCGGTCAAATTGTGGGGCGTGGTTGGCATAAGAAGGCCGGAACAGGGCATGCAGAGGTAAACGCCCTCGCTGAAGCGGGAGGACTCGCGCAAGGTTCGACAGCTTACGTTACTTTGGAACCCTGCAGCCACTTTGGTCGAACACCTCCCTGTGCTAAAGCCTTAATTGATGCTCAAGTATCTGAGGTGGTTGCTGCGATGCTGGATCCGAATCCTGAGGTGTCAGGTCGAGGCTTTAAACTTCTGGAGGATGCGGGAATAAAAGTACGCTATGGCTTGATGGAAGCTGAGGCGCGGGCACTTAATCAAGGCTTTATTAAGCGAATGGAAACTGGTTTGCCTTATCTTCGGATTAAAATGGCGACCAGTGTTGATGGTCGTACCGCCATGGAGTCCGGGGAAAGTCAGTGGATAACTGGCCCGGCTGCACGTTCTGACGTACAGCGTTTGCGTGCCCGAAGCTCTGCTATTATTAGTGGCATTGGTACCATTCTTCATGATGATGCAGCCCTAACGGTTAGAGCTAGTGAACTGGGTCTTGATCCTGAATGGTCCCGAGAAATTGAAAAAATTCAGCCTTTGCGTGTCATTCTTGATCGTCAGGCTCGCTTGCCTAAGACTGCTCGACTATTAGAACAGGAAACGCCTATATTGTGGTGTGTTTCAGAGGCCAGTGAGCTAAGCCAGGAAGCGCAGGAGGTGTCTCAGCTTGGTTTTGTTGATGTGCTTCGCTTGTCTTCTGCATCAAGTTCAAATGATGCGCATAGTGAGCTGCAAGAAGTGATGTCCAAATTAGCTGAGCTTCAGTGCAATGAGGTGTTACTAGAGGCTGGAGCCTTGTTAGCGGGAAGCATTATTGAACAGGGTTTGTGGGACGAACTCTTGGTTTACATGGCGCCAAAATTATTAGGAAGTAAAGCTCGACCGCTTGCTGAACTTGGTTTAGATAAAATGTCTGAGAGTATTGATCTGGACTTAAAAGACTTGAGGCTGGTTGGTCAGGACATTCGAATGATTTATATGCCGGCTGAAGTGTCAGGCTCTCGCTAGCGTAAAGGATTGGATAAGCGATGTTTACAGGAATTATTGAAGCGCTTGGTGTGATCGAGCGATCAGAATCAAAAGGGCGAGACCTTGTTTTAACTATTTCGACAGGCAATTTGGATCTGTCGGACGTAAAGCTAGGCGATAGTATTGCGGTAAATGGCGTATGCTTAACGGTAGTAACTTTGAACTCAAAAGGGTTTACTGCAGACGTATCGGCAGAGTCCTTGGTGCATACTAATCTCAAAGAGTTTCAAGCGGGTACGAAGGTTAATTTAGAGAAAGCGCTGACTTTATCGACACGTTTAGGTGGCCATTTGGTAAGTGGTCATGTTGATGGTGTGGGTCAAGTGCTTGCCAGAAAGCAGGATGGACGCTCGATTCGTTTTGATATTCGTAGTCCAGAAGAAATTCGCCGCTATATTGCAAACAAAGGCTCGGTAACGGTTGATGGGGTTAGCCTCACGGTAACCGGGCTGTTAGCAGAAGGCTTTTCGCTGAATATTGTGCCACACACGGCAGGCGAAACGACTATCGACGCTTATCAGGTTGGCCAATCAGTTCATATAGAGGTTGATTTGATGGCTCGTTATGCTGAGCGCCTATTACAGGTAGGCTCTTCTGATGTCACTGAACAGAAAACGGAAGGCAACTTGGATAAGGCCTTTCTGGCACAAAATGGTTTTTTAAGATAAACCTTTTACACTGTATTAAATAATAGGCAGCGTTTCACCTTCGATATCGCTGCCTTTTAAGATGAATAACACTGGGGAGGCTCAATGGAGCTCAACACCGTAGAAGAATTAGTTGAAGATATCCGTCAAGGCAAAATGGTTATATTGATGGATGATGAAGATCGTGAGAACGAGGGCGATCTAGTGATTGCGGCTGAACAGGTTCGTCCGGAAGATATTAACTTTATGGCGACACATGCGAGAGGCTTGATCTGTATGACGATGTCGGCAGAGCGGGCAGACTTCTTCGGCTTACCGCCGATGGCTCACGCAAACAATGCTCAGTTTTCAACTAACTTTACTGTGTCTATTGAAGCGGCTTCGGGTGTGACAACAGGTATTTCAGCGGCTGATCGTGCGCACACTATTCGTACAGCTGTAGGACGTAACACTAAGCCAAGTGAAATTGTTCAGCCTGGCCATGTGTTTCCAATTGTGGCGCAGCCTGGTGGTGTATTAAGCCGAGCAGGGCATACTGAAGCAGGTTGCGATCTGGCTCGTATGGCAGGTTTTGAGGCGGCTTCAGTTATAGTCGAAATTATGAATGAAGACGGTACTATGGCTCGTCGTCCTGATCTTGAAGTCTTCGCAAAAGAGCATGATTTGAAGATTGGCACAATCGCCGACATGATTCACTATCGGGCGTTGAATGAGCAGACCGTTGTTAAGCAAGAAGAGAATCAGGTTGAGACCGAGCATGGCACATTTGATCTGATTACTTATAAAGATACCTTGCAAGGTCATGTTCACATGGCGTTTGTAAGAGGTGATTTATCAAAGGTGGATGCGCCGGTTATTCGGGTTCAGTCTCCTGATATCCTGCGTGATAGTTTAGGTGTTAAAGTGCCAGGATCGCAGAGTTGGTCTATGCAGCATTCGTTAGAGCGAATCAATGAAGAAGGCGCTGGCGCCTTAGTAGTTTTAGGTGGCCCGGCTGTTGACTTGGAAGAACGCTTGGCAGGATTTTTTGTGAACAAGCCAGCACCTTCGCAGACAGGAACGGGGGCGTATTTGACAGTGGGCACAGGCTCTCAGATCTTGCGTGATTTAGGCGTGACAAAAATGCGCCTATTGAATCCACCTGTTAAGTTTTCAGCTATTTCAGGTTTCGATTTGGAAGTGGTTGAATTTATTCCATATACAGCTTCTTGATGAAGTGGCTATTGAAATAAAACGAAACGAATTTTAAGAACGGTAACATACTAAAGAGAAAGGTCTTATGCGAAATATTAAAACCTATGAAGGTGATTTTAGAGATACGACGGGTGCAAAGTTTGCGATTATCGTGACACGATGGAACTCCTTTGTGGTAGAAAGCTTGCTAGAAGGTGCGGTGGATTCTTTGGTACGTCACGGTATTGATGAGAGTGATATCGAGATATTCCGCATTCCTGGCGCATTTGAAATGCCTTTAGCCGTGAAACGTGTTGCTGAAACTAAAAAGTATGACGCAGTGGTTGCTTTAGGAGCGGTGATCAGAGGCGGTACGCCTCACTTCGAGTATGTTGCTGGAGAGTGTGTGAAAGGTTTGGGTGCCGTATCATTGGATACAGGTATTCCTGTTGCCTTTGGCGTTCTGACGGTGGACACCATTGAGCAGGCGATTGAACGTGCCGGCACCAAAGCGGGTAACAAAGGTGAAGAAGCTGCGATGTCAGTTCTAGAGATGGTTCAACTATTTAAACAGTCAGGTATTTAAGTGAGCGAATCTAACCCTGCCGCAGGCGGTCAGCCTGTAAAGAAAACTGGAACGGCACAGCGTAAGAAGGCTCGAAAGTTGGTTCTTCAGGCGCTATATCAGTGGCAAATTTCCGGCTCCAGTATTGCTCAGGTAGAAGCAGAGTTTCGTACCGATCATGACTTTGATCGTATCGACTCGGCTTACTTTCGTGAAGTCTTTAGCGGTATACCTAAAGAAGTGACAGAATTGGATCAGGCAATTGAGCCTTTTCTGGATCGCGCAATTGTGGATGTTGACCCGGTAGAGATGAATGTTCTGCGTATGGGTGTCTTTGAATTTAAGCACCGCATTGATGTGCCTTACCGTGTGGTTATTAATGAGGCTGTTGAACTGGCTAAGTCATTCGGTGGTACTGATGGCCACAAGTATGTGAATAGTATTCTTGATAAGCTCGCCTTGCGTTTGCGCGCGGCTGAAACACGTCATAAACCCTCTTAGTGTTATAGCAACTTAGTTGATCCGATGCCATCTGCTCCTTCTGAATTCCAAATAATTAAACGGTATTTTGAAGGAGTGGGGCCTATCGATAAGCAGCTCGTTAACCAGGGTATAGGTGACGATTGTGCTGTCATTAACCCTCCTGCGAATAAGTCTCTGTGCTTCTCACTTGATACTATGGTTGAGGGGCGGCACTTTCCCAAGTCGGCACCGCCGCAACAATTGGCTATCCGAGCAATGTCTGCGTCATTGAGTGATTTGGCTGCAATGGGGGCGTCACCAGCATTCTTTACCTTGTCTTTGACGCTTCCTGATTCTGACCCGGATTGGCTTGAAGGCTTTTCAAGGGGGCTCAAGTATATGGCGGAGCGTTATCAATTGAGCCTCTTGGGCGGAGATACAACGCGAGGGCCATTAACTATTGGTATTCAGGTGCATGGTTTTACAGCTCAAGACAAAGCGCTACGTCGTAGTGGTGCTACAGAAGGCGAGGTGTTGGTTGTGACAGGGTGCTTGGGTGATGCGGGTGCTGCGCTAGACCTGCTGGATAAGAGTGCGCTTAGTGGCGTTGAGGAATACCTCCTGGGTCGATACTATGCTCCCACGCCAAGATTTGCAGAGGGCTTATTGATCACCCCCTACGCGAGTGCTTGTATTGATATCTCGGATGGTTTGCTAGCTGATGCAGGGCATATTGCTGAGTCTTCTTCATGTGGCCTAAGGATTGACCTGGACGCCTTGCCCTTGTCGAAAGAATTGCGTGAATTTTCTAAAGATAGAGCTGCGCTACTGGCACTGACTGCAGGAGATGACTACGAGTTACTTTTTACGATCCCTGAGGAAGGTTGGCAGGTATTGGAGTCGAAGGCTGAGGCGAGTGCTTTCACTAGAATAGGGCGGGTTGAGCCCAAGAGTTTTGGTGTTAAGGTCTTTTCTGGTGAGCAGGAAGTCGAAATAGAGAGAAAGGGGTTTCAGCATTTTGAGTAAGTTACCGCAAGGTTTTTTAAAGAATCCGGCACACTTTGCTGCTTTTGGTTTTGGTAGTGGTTGTGCACCGAAGGCACCCGGGACAGCAGGAACATTAATGGCGATTGTTCCTTATTTATGGCTGCAGCATTTAGCCTTAGAGTGGTACTTGGTGGTTATTGTGCTGAGCTTTGTTGTTGGCTGTTGGCTGTGTGCTAAAGCTTCCAAAGCCTTGGGTGTTCATGATCATGGCGGAATTGTTTGGGACGAGTTTGTTGGCTATTGGATAGCAATGATAGGCGCGCCGAAAGGCTGGTTGCCTATTGTACTAGGCTTCATTCTGTTTCGGGTTTTTGACATTTGGAAACCGCAGCCGATTAAATATCTGGATCAGCATATCCATGGTGGTAGCGGTATCATGATTGATGATGTGATTGCTGGCCTTTTTGCTCTAGTGATTCTGCAAGTTCTCTATTTTAGCTTACCGGGCTTGTTCTGAACTTCGATTTCTAGCGCATTATTTCTTAATGCGCTAGTTCACTTTGCAGAATGCTTTAATGGGCTGTTTCTTTGGTATAGGGAGTTGGCAGTTTGTTGATGATTTTTAAAAAGCTTTGCAGGCTATCCCGGGCTCTTTCTTTATTTGCATAAGGCCCGCTATCGAAGCCTTCACGAGTAGAAAAGTACCACTTATTACCAACACTGAAAAAGCGACTGCTGCGAAAAGGTATTTCCCCTTGTTCGCCTGTGCGGTGTGAAAGATCGGCTTGTTCATTCATTGGTGTATCCTCCAATTAATACTTGTCGTTGTTGTTATTTTACTTAACTGTATAACAAATTCCCGAAAAATCAATTTGTTGCCAAGAGGTGTGCTTGGAGGCACAATGCTGTCAGTTATTCTTCCACTTAGAGGCGTTTATGTATCGATTTTTTCAAGGCTTAAGAAGGCCAAAGTTTTTAGGTTTAGTGTTAAGTTTAGTTTTATTGAGTGCTTGTTCTGCTTCAAATAAGGTGGTGCAAACCTACGAAGGAAATATATTGCCTCAGGATCAGTTAGCGGTAGTGCTTGCTCCAGAAAATATAAGTCTGATTTCTGTTAATGGGCGAGAGGTTCCTACTTATCTGTTAAGTAATATTGAAACAAAATATGGCCTGAGAGCCGGTCTTAACCAGCTTGTATTCAAGTACGAAAGTATCTGGGCGAAGCCTGGTCCTCAGACAAATGGAAATAGTAGGTCAGAGAAAACCGAGTCACAGTTAGTGATGCTCGAGTTTAATGCTCTGGCAGGGGAGTCATATAACTTTGTATATGCCGAAGCGGATAATATCAGAGAGGCTCGTAGCTTGGCTTCAAACTTCTCTGCATCGCTTGTTGATAAGGTGGGGCAGGAGCTTGCTGTTTCAGTCCCCTATACCGAGAAGAGCTCGGCTAATCAGAAGGTTTTCGTATCCGGGAAGGTGACTGGCGCCGACTCAGGCTTGAGTGAGTCAAAAAGTGAAGCTGCTTCCAGTCTGGTCTCGCTGAAAGAGCTTTGGGGGAAGACTAGCACTGAAGATAGAAAAGCCTTTTTGGTTTGGGCGTTTCAGGAGTAAAAAAGCGCTAAGTCGGCTTAGGTCGAAGAGCTGGCTCTACAGCTTGCCGCTATTTTCCTACGCAAAAGATGTTGCTGACTAAGCCGGCAACATCTTCGATAAAACCAGTCTTGTTTGTATTTGGCTCACTCAGATCAATATCGGTGCAATCTGGTATTTCTGTTTCGCTACTTAGAATCGTTTCTATCGCTGTCTGAAAGTATTTTTCAAAGGGTTGCTTAAGGGACAGTGCTTCAGGGTTGTAGGTGCAGGTGACACTGTAATTGCCGTTATAACTCACAATCATCAGTGCTAAACCAATACCGTCAAATAAAGGCGCAGTGCTAATAAATTGTGTTAATTCTGCATTTTCAAAGTAGAGCGGGAATTGAGGGCCAGGAATGTTAATGATCGGTAAATTGAACATCGGCTTATGTTTCTGTGCCAGTAGAAACTCAGAATAAACTCGTGCAGACAGTCCCGCAATGCAAGAGGGAACGAGTTCGGTCAAGTGGCTGGCTGATATTGCTGAGTCGTAGTGATTTTCCAAGGTTGCTGCCTTGTGAATCATGCAAATTCGCTTTATCGGGTCCTGCTCTGTGCTAGCAAGTGAGAATAATGTGGCGGCTAGCTGGTTTCCGGACTTAACGTCGAGGCTTGTTGAGCGAACAGATATCGGTGCTAGCGCAATAAGGTCTGATTCGGACTCGGCTTCCATATCTCTAAGATAGCTGGCAATGGCTTCGGCGCAGATCCCCATGACAACGTCATTTGTTGTGACTGAGCCAAGGCCTTTCTTAATCGACCTTACTTGATTGAGAGGAATCTCTATATTCTCGATCGCACGAGACTTGCTGATCTTTTGATTCATTGGTGTGTCGGCAACCTTCATCAGACTAGATGGAAGGTTGAGAGAGGAAAGGCGCTCGGTGATAACGGAGTAAAATGCCGAGGCAGCCGTGTCTTTTGCCAGTAAAGTGAGTTTTGCCGGAATATTAAATACGTTGTTATAGGCTGCTCCTAGCCAGGAACCTGTGTCGGGTAGAGGGGTTGGTGTCCAGTCTTGATCTGATTCAGGTTTTGTCACTTCAGGGCTGACATGAACTAACTGGCTTAGAATATCTTCACCACTTACTCCGTCAATAGCTGCGATGTGAACCTTCAGCAGAAGAGCGAAGTGTTCTTGCTCGTAGCTTTTGCTTGGGTCAACTTGCAAATCCTCAATATATCTAGCTTCCCAAAGAGGGCGAGTCCGGTCGAGCGGCGCACTAAAAAAGTCGGCTGCGCTATTGAGTAGCGTTTCTTTCTGGCTTAATTTGTCGTGGCTGATATGTCGGGCGGCGTCAAAGTCCGGGTCGTCAGTCCAGACGGGTAGGTCTAGATTGAGAGGGTATTCGACTAAGCGCTCACGAAAGAATGGTTCATTCCCGAGTTTTGACTGGAGTACACGTTGAAAGTGCTCAAAATCAAGTGTGTTGTCGCCTTTAGGGCGCTGGAATACGAAAACACCACCTACGTGGAGAGGGGTGTGTTCGGTTTCCAGATATAAAAACGAAGAATCAAGTTCGGACAGCTGCTGCATTCATCAGGCTCATGTTTATACTTTTAATGTTTATAGTATATCGAAGCTTTGTGCGATGGAATAACTTATTTGTCTCTCTGGACTGCAAGCTTTGCCAGCCCAGCAAGTGCTTCTTTATAAACGCTGCCTGGAAGAATACCTAGGCAGTCGCATGCTTTTTGACAAGCTAGATCAGCCTGCTTTTTAGTGTAATCTAGCGCGCCACTATTTTGTACAGCGATACAGATTGCATCGAGCTGGCTTGCGTCACCATTACGGATGGCTTTACGAATTAGAACTCGCTCTTCTTCACTGCCGTTTTTCATAGTGTAGATCAGCGGCAAGGTTGGTTTGCCCTCGGCCAGGTCATCGCCGACATTCTTGCCCATTGTCTCGGCGTCGCCAATGTAATCCAGCATGTCGTCAACCAGCTGGAATGCTAAGCCTAGCTGCAGGCCGTATTCCTTTAAGGCTTCTTGTTGCTCAGTACTTGCGTTTGCAAGCAGAGCTGAAGAGTGAGACGCTGCCTCAAATAGCATTGCTGTTTTATTTTTTATGACTTCAAAATAGGCTTCTTCTGATACGTCAGGGTTTTTGCAGTTCATTAACTGGAAAACTTCCCCTTCGGCAATGACATTGGTTGCATTCGATAGCACTTCCATAACCGGAACGCTGCCGATATCGACCATCATTTGAAAAGCTCTCGAGTACAAAAAGTCGCCGACTAGTACGCTGGGAGCATTGCCCCACTTGGCATTGGCAGTAGAGCGCCCGCGGCGCATGTTTGATGTGTCGACAACGTCGTCATGTAATAATGTGGCTGTATGCAAAAACTCGATAATAGTGGCTAGTTTGCATTGATCCTGACTAGCTTCCCCTAAGGCTCTGCTGGTAAGAAGGACTAGTAAGGGGCGCATACGCTTACCACCGCTTTCGACGATATATTGCGCAATTTTTTCTACTAAGGGGACATCTGAAGATAACTGGGAAGTGATAAACTGGTTTACTTCACTGAAGTCTTTTTCAACGCTGTCGTAGATTGCCTGAATTTGCATATTGAATATCTTAAAATAGAGCCGACTAAAATTGGCTGACATGCTAGGGGGGCTGTGCTTGTCTGTCAAGAATTACTATCCGCCATACAATAATTAAAGTCTTGTTTTGGCTAGAATGTGCTTGCAACACTTGGTTGAATAAAATACAATTGCGCGCCCTAAAAGTCATGGGTGTTCTCAGTGATAGGGTTGCCAAAGAGCTTCCTTTAGAAACTGGAGATCAGATTTTTCAAAAAACTGTAAATATCAGTTTGGGGAAAATTGGTCGTAAGTAACACATGCGGGTAGAAAGTGAGGCCGGAGATTTAGTTCTCAATATATAGGTCTTGGTAAGTTTGATTCATCTGGGTAATGCTTATTATTAGCGGAAGTTCAGGTGTGTTAGGCGATATGAAAAATTTGGAGAAAACCAAATGTACGCAGTTATTGTAAGCGGTGGTAAGCAGCACCGTGTCACCGAAGGTGAAGTGTTAAAGCTGGAAAAAATTGAAGTTGAAACAGGTGGGACGGTTGAATTTGACCGTGTATTACTTGTTGCAAATGGCGACGATGTTAAAGTTGGCGCGCCAAATGTTGAGGGTGCAAAAGTAACGGCTGAGGTTGTTGATCATGGTCGTCACGAGAAGGTACGTATCTTGAAGTTCAAGCGTCGTAAGCACCACATGAAGAGAATGGGTCACCGTCAGTGGTATACTGAGGTGAAAATTACTGGAATTAAAGGCTAACACTGAGTTTATGGTCGCTCTCAGGAGCAATTAAACCGGTTTAGATACGAACAGACAATAGGAGTAGGATAATGGCTCATAAGAAGGCGGGTGGTAGTACCCGCAACGGTCGCGATTCGGAGTCGAAACGTTTAGGTGTTAAGCGATTCGGTGGTGAAGTAGTTAAAGCAGGCAACATTATTGTGCGTCAACGTGGTACACGTTTCCACGCAGGCGATAATGTTGGTTGTGGTAAGGATCATACATTGTTTGCAACATCTGGTGGTGTTGTGAAGTTTGTAACAAAAGGTCCTTTGAACCGCAAATATGTGACGGTTGAAGCTGCGGAGTAAGCAGTCGTTACGGATTTGGAAAAGGCTCCGCTGTGCGGAGCTTTTTTTTTGCAATTTATTTGCTGATCGACTTTATTTTCCTTATAGGGTCAAATGTTGGTCGTTGGGTACTAATCTAAGGGGTGTGCAATGAAGTTTGTTGATGAAGCGACAATTGGAGTAGAGGCTGGTAAAGGTGGTAACGGTTGCTTGAGCTTTCGTCGAGAGAAGTACATTCCGAAGGGTGGGCCTGATGGTGGAGATGGCGGAGACGGCGGTTCAGTTATTCTGGTGGCAAGTGAGTCGCTGAATACTTTGGTCGATTATCGTTATGTCAGGCATTATCGCGCTCAATCTGGTGAGCAGGGTGCCGGGCGTAATTGTACTGGAGCAAAGGGTGAGAGTTTGTTTCTTCAGGTTCCGGTAGGGACTTCAGTTATCGACACGGACACTGAAGAAGTGCTAGGGGATTTGACTGAGATCGGGCAAGAGCTCATCGTGGCGCAAGGTGGCTTTCATGGTTTGGGTAACACTCGTTTCAAATCCAGTGTGAATAGAGCGCCCCGTCAGACAACTAAAGGGAGTGAAGGTGAGTCACGTAGCCTGCGTTTGGAGTTGAAGGTGTTGGCGGATGTAGGTTTGCTTGGTATGCCTAATGCAGGTAAGTCTACGCTGATTCGTTCAATTTCTGCAGCTAAGCCTAAAGTGGCTAATTACCCCTTCACAACGTTAGTACCTAATTTGGGTGTAGTGCGTGTTGAAGAGCATAAGAGTTTTGTGGTTGCTGATATTCCAGGCTTGATTGAGGGTGCTGCAGAAGGAGCGGGCCTTGGTGTTCGTTTTCTGAAGCATTTGGTAAGAACTCGTCTGTTGCTTCATGTTGTTGATATGGCGCCTTACGATGGCTCAGATCCGGCTCAGGTGGTGCAGGCGATAGCGGCTGAGTTGGAAAAGTTTAGCCCTACCTTGGCTTCCCGGGATCGCTGGCTGGTTCTGAATAAGCTTGATTTATTGCCAGAAGAAGATCGTAAGGCTATATGCGAGAAATTAGTAGAAGCGTTAAATTGGACGGGGCCCGTTTATCAGGTGTCGGCAATTAAGTCTGCTGGTCTAGCGAACTTGTGTCGGGATATCATGACATGGATTGATGAGAAGAATGCGGCTGAGGCAGCTGATGAAGCCTTAGCTGAGCAGGAGCAATTGATTAAGGATAAGATGCATCAGGAAGCTAGAGATAATCTAGAGGCTCTGAAGGCGGCTCGCAAGGCTAAGCGCCTGGCAGGTGAGGAGCTGGATGACGATTTTGATGACGGCGATGACGATGATGGTGTTGAAGTGGTATATGCTCAGTAGTGTGGTGAGTGGTTTTGTGGTGGGCGATAGGGTTGTATCAATATGACTGAGTGTACTGGGCGCGCTGAGCTAAGTCGTGCAAACCGTTGGGTTGTGAAAATCGGCAGTGCATTGCTGACTGATGATGGTAAGGGCTTGGCTCGAGAGTCTATCGGTGACTGGGTGGCGCAGTTGTCTAAGTTGCATCGTCAGGGGCTTGAAATTATTTTAGTGTCTTCCGGATCTGTGGCGGAAGGTATGGCGCGCTTGGGGATGAGCGAGCGTCCTCAGGAGTTACACTTGCTGCAAGCTGCGGCTGCGGTCGGGCAAATGGGTTTGGTTCAGGCCTATGAAGAAGAGTTCCAAAAGCATGGCTTGCATACAGCTCAAGTCTTGTTGACGCACGATGATCTGTCTAACCGCAAGCGCTACTTGAATGCTAGAAGTACCGTTCGTTCAATTGTTGAGTTGGGTGCCATTCCAATTATCAACGAAAATGATACGGTTGTGACGGATGAGATTCGTTTTGGTGATAATGATACCTTGGGGGCTTTGGTTGCCAACTTGGTTGAGGCTGATGGCCTGATAATTTTAACGGATCAGGCGGGGATGTTTGATAAGGATCCGCGTCGAAATGCTGATGCGCAAATGTTGACTCAGGTATTGGCCTCAGATGAGCGGCTAGAGGAGATGGCTTCCGGTGGTGCAGGTGCGCTAGGGCGTGGTGGAATGGCGACCAAGGTGCGAGCAGCCCGTTTGGCGGCGCGTTCCGGTGCTTATAGTGTGATTGTTGGTGGCAAGATAGAAAGTGTTTTGTTGCGCTTAAGAGCGGCAGAGGATTTGGGTACTATGATGCTGCCTTCAACCTCAAGACAAGTTGCGCGTAAGCAATGGTTGGCAGGGCATCTCCAGACAGCAGGTAATTTGGTGCTTGATGATGGGGCTGTGGCAGTGCTAGAGCGTGGTGGTAAAAGTTTACTGTCTGTCGGGGTTGTTTCGGCAAGTGGTCGTTTCAAGCGTGGTGATATGGTCTCGTGCAAAGATAGTTCTGGCAGGGAATTTGCGCGAGGCTTAGTAAATTATGATGCGCCAGATGCGAAGAGGATTCTAGGTAAGTCGAGTGACGAAATCTTATCGATTCTAGGCTTTTGCCATGAAGCTGAGCTTATTCATCGTGATAATCTTGTGTTGCTTTGAGATGCTAAACTTCAGGCATAAAAAAACCGGCGTTTGCCGGTTTTTTTATGCCTGAGAGCGAAGCTTAAGCTTTAAGGGCTTTAACTTGTGCGTTCAGGTTGCTCTTGATGCGAGCGGCGCGGTTTTTAGGGAAGATGCCCTTGTTTACCATGCCGTCGATAATTGGCTGAGCAGTTAGGAAAGCTGCTTGTGCGTTATCGTAGTTTCCGCCAGCAATTTCAGCGTCTACTTTTTTGATGTAAGTTCTAACCATTGAACGTTGGCTAGCATTGTGTTGGCGGCGTTTCTCTTGCTGACGCGCGCGCTTTTTTGAAGATGGGGAGTTGGCCACCGTGTTGCTCCTAAATTTCGCGGATTACTAAAAAATTAACTGGGAGCGCTTACACTTGATGTTGCTGAAAAGTGCTCGATCCCAGTTCATATAAAAATGACGCGAGACTATGCCGTTTTATTAGTCCTTTGTCAATAGTCTATGCTTAGACTTACTTGCTTTACTTAAGCGACCATTTTATTCAGCAGGTTTTCACATACCTTCTGGTTCATATACTTGGGCACTGGGTAGTTAAGATGTGCTTCTTCAAGAGCTGATTTGGCAATCTTTGGGATGTCCTCGGTCTTAAGGTCGCCAAGTTGCTCAGGGATGTCAAAGCTTTTGAGCATTTCACGAATTCGCTGAATAAACTTATCGGCAAGTTCCCTGTTGCTTTCTTTACCTTCTTTTAGCCCGCTTACTTCCGCGAGCTTGGCAAGACGTTCTGTAATTTCATCTTTTGAATAATCCAGAACATGCGGTAGGACAATCGAGTTGGCCAAACCGTGTGGTGTAGAGTAATACGCACCAAAGTTGTGGGCGATGGCGTGAACATAGCCTACGCTCGCTTTGGTGAAAGCCAGGCCGGCATAGTAAGACGCCATAGCCATATTTTGTCGAGCTTCCAGGTTGCTGCCATCTTTCACTGCTGTTTCAAGATTTTCCATGATTAGACGTGTAGCAGCTGTTCCGTAAGCGTCGGTCTCATCGGTAGCATTAACTGAAATGTAAGACTCAATCGCATGAGTCAGTGCGTCCATTCCGGTTGCAGCCGTCACTGCAGCAGGTAGGCCTAGCATCATTGCGCCGTCTAAAGCGGCCATCATGGGTACCAGTTTAGGGTCAATGATAGGTGTCTTTTGATGGGTTTCAGGGTCTGATACGACAGACACGATGGTTACTTCTGAGCCAGTGCCTGCAGTTGTCGGGATGGCGAATAGTGGCAAAGGTGCTTTACGTAACTTGAATAAGCCGGCCATCTTCTCTAATGGCTTGTCATTTGTTGCGCGTGCTGCGATAGCCTTGCTTGCATCAATCGGTGAGCCACCGCCTACGGCAAGAATTGCTTCGCAGTTGTTGTTTCTTAATAAGTCTAGACCTGCTTGTACCTGATCATAGGTTGGGTCAGGAAGAATGCCGTCGTAGATTACGTATTTGATGTCAAGTTCTTCCAAGCGAGCTTTGATTTTGTCGATTAGTCCGATGCTGACGAGTACTTCATCGGTCGCAATCATTAGCTTTTTAATGCCTAGTTGGCCAATAGCATCGCATAATTCCAGTGAGGAGTCTGCACCAGTGAAAAGCGTTGGCTTTGGCATCGGAACGACTGCTGCAGCGACCTTTAGTGCTTTTGCTAGACCTTTGTAATATTGAACTTTTAAAGAAAATAACATGACAATACCTAATCGTAATTCGCAAAGTTGTAGAGTGGATGTTTAGAGTAACTGCTCTAAAAAAATAGAGTATAAGCTCTAATTATTGAAAAGTAAAATGACTTGGAGTCATGCTATACGAATTCGTACTACTTTCATCAGCTCAAAATCCATTCCAGCGAGCTTTTGTGTGTCTGAATAGTAGGTTAGGTTGACTCGAGCGCCTTTTAGGTTTTTGTAGGTTTTTTGTCGCTTAAACTGAAATGGCGTATCGCAATCTTCAAGCATTAGCGTATTAACTAGCCAGCCATCATCTTGCTCACGTTGTACATGAGAGATAACTTTCTTGTCTTGGGAGTGGATAAGATTGCGATGCTTTTTGATGAGGCTATCAGCATCAGATTTTATTTTGGACATGGGGTTGTGGGTCTACTTAAGGAGGACTTTGTTTTAGTTTGGTGAGTAATGCCTGGGTGGCCATATGTTTAATAAGGTTCTTCCATCATTTTTAGGATATCGTTCAAAAAGGGCTTGATCGCTTCTTTGTCCGCAGTGCTTGCGCTCGACAGTATCTGTTTCACCATGGCTTGGTTTTTCTCAATAGCATTGCTTAACACTTGTTTGTGCTCCGGGCTGATGTCACTCGAATTCCTTAAGGCTTCAAGTCGGCTGGTGTCCATCATTTCCGGGTTCGCCTCAAATTCAATAGCGGCAGCCGCTTTGGTAATTCTTAAGGTGATCGCGGCCCACTCATCGATACTAGAGAAACCTTGAGACTGAACAAGCTGATTGGCGCTTGAATATAAGCCCGCTGCTTTCAGGGGGGATATCATGCTTTCAGGTGTCATCTTACTTGGATCTTCGACTTCGGTTTCATCCTTAGTCTTTGCTTCCAGTTGGGCTTGGTGCTTCTTACCCCAGTCTTCCAGGGCGTCTTGAGACTTCATCCAAGATGAAATTAGTTGTTCTGATAGCTTCGTATCGGTCGCAATGGCGTCTTTTGCATGGGCTGTCGCCAGCAATAATAAGCAGAAGGCGCTGACTAATTTTAGAAAATTCATATAAAAGATCGCTTAATTAATGGCTCTGTGAGTATTTTAATCGTGAAAACAATACGAACTCTACTATATTAAATAGCTATGTGCTTAATAATTACCTGGAGGTAATTAAGGGGTCTTGTTCTTGATCTCTTTTTTTAATTTAGGGTGAATAGAATAGAACTAAGATTCACTTGTTGGGTTGTTTGATGAAAAATACTGTTTTGATTGTTGAGGATAGCAAAGCGTTTGCATTGAGTGTAGAGGCGGCGCTGAGACAAGAAGGTAGTTATCAAGTGCTGGTCGCGCTTAATTATTCTGAAGCGGTTCAGTTAGTGGAGCTGCATCAAGAAGAAATATTTGTTGCGATCACAGACTTGAACCTGCCCGATGAAAGTGATGGCGCTGCTGCAAAGCTAATGGCAGAAAAGAGTATTCCATGTATCGCTTTTACCGGCAACTTTAGTCCAAATCTACGTGAGATGGTTTTATCCTTGGGCGTATCCGATTATGTGTTGAAGAACGGGCAGCAGGATATCAGTTACGTTGTGCAGGTGATTAATCGAATGTCTGCCAATCGGAGTATGGAGGTTTTGGTCGTTGATGATGCACCGTCATCCAGAGATTTTATGAGTGCATTGCTCGAGAAGCAGTGTTTTAGTGTTACCTCTGTGGGGTCGGCTGAAAAGGCGCTGGATTTGCTCGACCAGGGTTATCAATACAAAATTATTCTTGTCGACTTGATTATGAATGGCATGGATGGATTTGAGTTGCTGGGTGCTTTGCGTTCACGCTTTGATATGAGTCAGATGGCTATTATTGGTGTGTCAGGAAAGGCATCATCAGACCAAATAGCGCAATTTATGAAGCATGGTGGGAATGACTTTCTATTAAAACCTTTCCAGCAAGAGCAAGTATGCAGTCGAGTCAACGCCAATGCCCAGCTTCTGGATCAGTTCTCTGAGTTGAGTAGTTTGAACCAGCAGAAGAATGAGTTGCTTGGTATGGCGGCTCACGATATTCGTGGCCCTTTGGGTGTTGTATCTTCAGCTGCGAGTATGTTGAAAAGGGAAATATCCGGAGAGCACCCGGAAATGTTGCTGGGTTTAGTTATCGAAGCTGCAGAGAGTATGGAGGAGTTGCTGGATAGATTGCTTGATGTGAGTTCGATTGAGGATGCTAATATCTCAATCGATATAGATCGGGAAAACCTTTGTTCCCTATTGGATAAAGCTGTTGCTGATGCCCAGCTCCTGGCGAATGATAAGCAGCAAAAACTTAACTTGGAATTGCCAGTCGAAGCCGTATGGGTTGAAGCAGATAGCATGCGAATTAAAGAAGTTGCCTATAACCTGATTTCCAATGCAATTAAATACTCGCCAGTTGGTGGGAAAATTGATGTTCGTTTATCGAGTAATCATAAAAAGGTGCGTATCGAAGTGATTGATGAGGCTGGTGGAATACCAAAGGCCGAGCAGCACTTATTGTTCAAGCCATTCTGCAATATATCAACCAAGCCAACAGCTGGAGAGCGAAGTGCAGGCTTGGGCTTGTCAATCTGTCAGCGAATCATGAAACTCCATAAGGGTGAAATCAAATACCGTTCGAATGCTCAGGTGGGGAGCATCTTTGAGGCGGTCTTGCCTTGCGCGAATGACTGAGAGCTTGAAAACAATTGTTACATAATGAAAGAAAAGTGATACATACATCACGTTTTTAATGTCGTATTCTACAAACATTGAAGTACGGGGAAGTGATTCAGGCCCTCTGACCCGGAATAGGTTTCATTATTTTTCTTTGAAGTATTTGTTGTGATTTTGACCCGACTTTTTAGTCGGGTTTTTTATTGCCTAAGAAAAACTCTCTATGAGGCTGGGATTATATGATGATCTATCTCTGTTAGTAGGTTATTGACGACTTGCGCAAATTCGGCTCCTGAATCTTCTTGAAGAAAGTGGCCGCCTTTAAGTTTTACGTGTTTCATTCCCTTTGCACCAGGAATCTTCTTACGCATATACTTATCACCGCCTCGTGTTATAGGGTCTCCATTGCTGAATGCGGTAACGAAAGGCTTTTGCCATTTTTCTAATACCGCCCACGCTGCCTTGTTCGCTTTGCTTGCCGGGTTGTCCGGGCTTGTTGGTACTAAAGCCGGAAAAGCCCGAGTGCCTGCTTTGAACTGCTTGGATGGAAAGGGTGCATCGTAAGCGCGCTGCTCGTCTTTGCTAAAAGATTTAAAACTCCCCATCTCTACGATTTTTGCAATAGGGAACCAGGGGCTATTAAGCGCAAAAGCTTTCCATATCTTAAAAGCGGAAGGTACGTCTTCTTCACCTGTTGGTAGCATGCCATTACCGACTACAATTGCTTTGAAGCGCTCTTCATTTTCTGCCGCGAGTCGAAGGCCGAGCAATGAACCCCAGTCTTGGCAGACCAGTGTAATATTGTTTAAATCAAGCGCGTTGATTAAGGATAGGAGCCAGTCCATATGGCTTTGATAGGAGTAGTCTTCAATATTGACAGGCTTATCTGACTTGCCAAAGCCAATTAAGTCGGGAGCGATGACTCGATGCCCCGCAGCAGTGCAAATAGGGATCATGTGGCGGTAAAGGTATGACCAGCTGGGTTCACCATGTAACATGAGTATTGGGTCGGCACTTCCCGGGCCTTCGTCTATATAATGCATTCTCAAACCACCGACGTCGGTATAGTGAGCAGAAAAGCTATAGTTCGGCAGGTTTTTAAAGCGTTCATCAGGCGTACGGACAAATTTGACCATGAAAGAATTCCTTTATTGATAGGTCGATCTTTTTATTCAGAATTTAACTATAGCAGCTAGATTAAAAGGGTGAGGTAATTGCGATATGCAAATAGATAGAGAGAGATCTGTTTCGCTAGTTCGGCGCTTTATGATACTGAGTATGATGCTGGCGTTTGGTATCTTGAGTGCATGCGGTCAATCAGAGGATTCGTCTAGTACTGAATCGAGCGCAGCAGATAGAACTTTGACTGTTTATAAAACAAAGAGTTGCTCTTGTTGTTCTGAGTGGGTGGATCATATTCAACAGGGCGGTTTGTGGGCCATAGTTGTGAACCAGGATTCGGTGGCGCATATAAAAGATTTCTATCAGCTGCCTGCTAATGCTCGCTCCTGTCATACTGCTGTGTCGTCAGAGGGTTTCGTGTTCGAAGGACATGTTCCAGCGAAGTTTATTAAACAATTTTTATCAAACCCACCTGCTGGCTCAGTTGGTTTGATTGTTCCTGCAATGCCCTTGGGTAGTCCGGGTATGGAATACCAAGACAAGTTTAACCCTTATCAAATATTATCTATGAATCAAAAAGGTGTGCTTGAACCTTACGCTTCGATTGACTCATATGCTCAGCAGTTTGATTAGATTTGATCTGGCTTGATCTATAGAGCTTGTGTAAATGTTTTTGGAAAAAGGTAAATTTCGTAGAAACTTCCCATAAGAAAGGTTTATAGCGTCACAAAATTTAAATGCAGTTGTACAGTGTTTTTATAATCAATAGGGCTGGCTATAAAAGACTGATAAAATTCGAGGAGTTTTTTGCTGTGTTCCTGATGCATGATTTTAGTTGTTTTATATCTCTCAGCGTTTTACTTGTGCAGTACAGGTCCAGTTCAATATATAAAGATTATGAGTTCCATAGAGGTCAGGATGGCTAAGGGTATGTTTCTTTCAATGTGTGGTCAGGCTTTAGTTGCTAGGCGCAATGTCGGTATTGTTCGGGTGATGTTATTTGCCATGCTTGCTTGTGTTGCGAGTAGCTCTGCTCTCTCAGCTAATCGTATAGTCGGTGGCGACGAAGTTGAGGTAGAGAGTGATTACCCTTGGATGGTATCGCTCCGAAATTCGGCAACTGGCGAGCATGAATGTGGCGGTACCTTGATTCATGAACGTTGGGTGATGTCTGCTTCGCGTTGTTTCTATGAAGAGCCTGCTGAAGCAATTTCCGTCTATGTTGGAGATTATGATATCTCACGAATTGAAGAAACTGAGCGGCGTATTGGGGTGATTAGTCGCGTGGAGTCAGGTCGAGATTTGATGTTGCTTGAGTTGGCCGATGCGGTTGATGTGAGTGTTTATCCACCTCTTGAATTAGTTAGCTCAGCCATGTTTAAAGGTGTCGAAGCAGGTCATTTGCTAACAATTGTTGGATGGGGGGATCGTGATGGCAACCCCAATCTTATTTCTAGTGGGGGCGGTGAAGACACAATAAACGAAGACTTTCCAAGCGTATTGCATGAAGTGAATGTACCGTTGTTCAACCAGACCGAATGCAATAAAGCCTTCCTGAATGGCGATTTAGAAACGTCGTTGGGAGCTGACTTTTTACCAATATATGGTAATGCTATTGACGGTAAACATATTTGTGCAGGTTATATCGAAGAGACAGGTGATGGGCTTCAAGGTCTATGCGAAAAAGATAGTGGCGGCCCTTTATTATTTCAAACAGGTGGTGAATGGTTTCAAGCCGGCGTGGCAAGCATAGCTCCTTCTGTTTGTGGAAGTCTGGATTATCCAGATGTTTTTACCCGGGTTTCAGCGTTTAAAGAGTGGGTGGACAATATTATAAACCCTGTTGATTTGACCCCAGACAAGCTTTCTCTGCCTGAAAATGTTACTTCAAGTATATTGGAGGATGGTGAGAACCCTGTATGTAGTGGTGGCTCGGATGAGTCTTTAAAATACAGAATAAAAGAGGTTAATGGGTTTTCTTTAAGCTTTACAAATAGTGCTGCTGATAGCTTTGTAATTGATAGTGTTGAGCTTCAAGTTGATGAGATTGAAACCAATGAATGTGGTGTAGGAACGGTAAAATATACACCTTCCGAGCTATCGATTACCAGCATGGAAGATAGTGCTTTGCCTGATTGCCAGGGCTCTGAGTTAGCTCCGGGGGAGAGTTGCGAGGTCCATATTCGGATGAACTTCCTTTCGCCTGGTATCAAGTTTGCTACCTTGATGATAGGGGTTGAGGGTAAAGAGGAAAGCTACTCGTTTGAGTTGAGTGGTAATGTGATAGGGGAAGCTGATTTTAGCTCAAGTGTGGGTGAGGGAGTGTTTTTCTTTATAGAGAAGCAGAATGAGTGGGATTTACAGGGAGATATTGTTTCCGAATTAGTGTCAGACTACACCCTATATGAGCAAACGATGTTGATTGGTAAGGTTGATGGTAGCGGCCAATTGAGCTTTGACTGGAAAGTAGATGATACGAGTGTAATGGATGTCTCATTGTGGATAAATGGTGAAGAGCTTAGTGAATATAAGCCGGCTGAGGCTTATGGTCGTGAGACTATCGTGTTACCTGAAGATCAGGTCAATACTGTTGAGTGGCGCATGGCTAGGGGAGAACTTTGGCGTTCTACGAGTGAAAGTTCATTAGGGGATGAAGGCAAGACCTTGTATTTGAAGTCGGTTAATTTTACAGCAGATAACCCAGATGTAGCTGAGGATACAAGTCCTAGCAATTCAAAGTCTAGTGGTGGAGCATTCCACCCACTAGCGCTAGTGTTTTTGGCAGTGCTATTTTTCTTTCGTCGAAACGCTGCAGGTATATCGAAAACCTATCGTGCCATGAGTGTGGTGATTGTAATGCTCGTTGTTTCTTCAGGTTGGGCTCGCGCGGAAAATAGGATTATTGGTGGTGTTGACGCTGAGTTTAGGGATTACCCTTGGATGGTGTCATTACAAAATAAATATACTGGTGAGCACTTTTGTGGTGCAACCTTGGTGGATGAATACTATGTATTAACGGCATCTCACTGCTACGCCGGGGAGGCTTTGGATAGCATTGTTGCGGTTATTGGTGCGTATGATTTGAGTAACTCGTCTGGATATGATTTGCCAGAGCAGAGTAATGCTCGAGCCGTTAATCTCATAGAATATAATGAGGCTGAGAATGGCGATTATTTATTGTTTCAGCTTGCTGAGGCTGTGAGTGATGTGCCGACGCTTCCGTTGGCGACAGAGGCAGATATGCGCAAAATTGCTGAAGGTGATTCCTTGCGCGTTATCGGTTGGGGGGATATAGACCCAGACGATAGTGTCGCGACTTACCCGGATGTTCTTCAAGAAGCAGATGTAACGCTAATGAATCATGAGACTTGCCAGGATAATTATGCCGAGATTGGTGATGAGGTGACTGACGACATGATATGTGCGGGTGTTCTAGCTGGTGGTTTAGACTCTTGCCAAGGAGATAGTGGTGGCCCTTTGCTTTGGCAGAATGAGGATCGTGACTGGGTTCAGGTTGGTGTTACGAGCTTTGGTGAAGGGTGCGGGCAGGCACAGTACCCGGGAGTTTATACTCGTGTAGCTTCTTATTTGGATGATTTTGAGGGAGTTAAAGAGTGGTCTGATGTTGTGTTGAATGCTCAATATCTGGGGGAAATGACTGTAGGGTATCCATATGAATATACCTTGAATTTAACTAGTAATCTGGTTCAGCCTTTTGAGATCAGCTGGATGCAATTTGGGTCTGGTGATGTGAGCGGGTTTCAGGTTGTCGGTGATCGTTGTTCAAATGACGTGCTGTATTTGGGTGATAACTGCGAGTTGGATTTGAAGCTGGACTTTGATCAGGATGGTGAAAAAACGGCTGTAATGACGGCAATATATACAAATGAAGGATTTAATTGGTATCGCTTATCTACCAGAGTATATCCGGAAAACGATATGGAAATAGCTGGAAGTGGTATTGATTTTATCCTTGAGTCAGCGAGTACATGGCGAAATGTGGGGGATAGTGAGTTAGCGGTGGAAATGCCAGACACGCAAGATATATCACGTTTCTCTTCACGCTTTTCCCGGGCGGGAACGCTTGCTTTTGACTGGCTACTATCAAGCTCTGATGTGATGAATCTGGATGTTTATATTGATGGTGTTCGTCAAACGACTGAAGTGGTTGACGGTGTTGAGCAAGATTTAGTCGTAGGAAGTAGCTATTCGAACGTCGTTATAGAGCTGCCTGAGGGTGGCGCTTATGTTGAGTGGGTGTTGGCGAGAAAGCGAGGCGCTAGCCTTGGTTTGGGTGAGGGGGACGATGCGCGAATTGCATCAATTAGTTTTACCGCAATTGAAGCAGAGCAAGAGGAAAGTGACAGCAATAAAAAGTCTGATTCAAGTGGTGGCGCCATTGCTTGGCAACTGATATGTCTATGTTTGCTATTGCTGACTTATCGTCGTAGGTTCTTAAAACTTGCGCCTTAGTCTTTATTTGAGTGTTAGATTGATGTTACGTATGGTTTTAGTTCGGTTTGTTGGTGTGCTCATGCTTTCAGGGGGTGTGTTAGCGGGTGGCCCTGAAAATCAAGTTCCGGAGCCGATAGTGCTGCAGTCTCTTGATAACGAGGCGATCACCTTCCAGGCAAAAAGCAATGGCTGCACCAAGCCTGAAGACTTTCGGATGAGAGTGCAAGGGCGCGACGTGTCTGTGCTTAGGGTGAAGAAAGACTCTTGTCGACGAATGCCTTTTTGGAAAACATTTTCACTTCCCATTTCTCTGGATTCCAGAGAAGTTCAGGTTTATTTATTAAACCCTCTTGTCCTTAGACCTCTTTAGGTCTGCTTCTAGGTATGGAAAATACTGATTCTAGAAAGCACTTATTGCAGCTTTCTATTACTTTTCTCATATTTGTTATTCCTTCGTTTGCTATAGAGCTTAGTGACACCTTTTTATTTGAAAATAGCCAGTTTGATTTTAGCTTTGATCGGCAGCGTATTGCTGAAGGGCAATGGTGGCGCTTGCTGGTGGGGCATTTTGATCACCTGAGTTGGTTTCATCTCGGTTTGAATGCTCTATTCCTTGGGGTTTTGTTGTTTACCTTTTCAGGCTTGGGGCGAGCGGTGCGTATTGTTTCTTTGCTCTGCGCTTTCTTTCTTATTATTAGCGTCATGATATGGTTCTGTAGTCCGGGTCTAAGTGTCTATGTGGGCTTGTCGGGAGGCTTATACGGTCTATTGGTTTATGCTTTGTATCAAGATCACTTGTACCCACTGTGGTTGCGTGTGCTAGTGTTTTTGGGTTTATTGGTTAAGGTTGTCTACGAATACTTTGCTGATGCTAGCGAGCAGGTAGCAGAGCTAATTGGTGGTTCAGTTGCGACAGATGTTCATGTTTATGGTGTGTTTGCTGGTGTGCTGAGTGTTATTTTCTTAAGAATTTTTCGTATTTGATTGATAGCTGTGTCGCAACTTAGACACTGAGATTGTTATCGATTGTTAAATCACTTTATTTTTTGTGTTCGATATCATTTAATAGTCTGACTGAAATTTGCTCAATAAATGGACAAACGTAAATGAAGGATATCTGCGTTGAATTTGTTTAGGTGTAGGGAGTGAAAGTGAAGGAGAGTCTTATGAAAAGTTTAAAACAGTCAGTTGTCGTAAAGTTGATGTCAGCTTTTTTGTTTTCGGTGATATTTGCCAGTGCGTCGGCTTATGCAGAAGATGACGAGTTTGTTCCTGCTTACCAAAATGAAGGGAACTATCAGATGGAAGATCCTGATAAATATTTTACCTACCGTGAGGGGCGTAAGTATTACACTTCTGGTAAGGAAAACGGTATTCGCGTGAATGAGAATAACGAAGAGTCAACCGATGAGACCGTTGGTATTCTGACCTTTATTCTTGCACCAGCGACAATAATTTATATGAACCTAGTAGGTTGGTGGGAATAAGTCTTACTTTTCATTCTGCAAATAGAAAGCTGCATTTCTTAAATATTCGGGCGGTAAATTGCCTAGATTGCAAAGAAATGTGGCTTTTTTCATTTCTATTAGCTAGCTGTGGTCTGAGTTGATTGAATCTTCCCCTCCTGAGCAAGTATAATCGGCGACTATTTTGTGGCATGTTTTTACTAGGAACTTATACAAGCTGTGGCGATGCGATTATTAAGAGGGATGCATAACCCCGGGCTGATAGCAGCTTGTCAGCACTTAAGCACAAATAAAAGTTCGCCTAATACGGCATGTGTTGCAACGATTGGCAACTTTGATGGTGTGCACCTTGGGCATCAAGCGATTCTAGAGCAAGTAGTTACCGAGGCAAAAACACAAGACTTACGGTCCGTTGTTATTATTTTCGAGCCTCAACCTCTTGAGTATTTTAAAGCCGATGAAGCGCCTGTTCGTTTAATGCGCTTTCGAGAGAAGTATCAGGCGATATCCGAGTACGGTATCGACTTTGTATTTTGCTTAAAATTTGATGCGCATTTGAGTCAGCTTAGTGCAGAAGAGTTTATTCAGCAGGTTTTGGTGGATCACCTGAGTATTAAGCACCTGGTGATTGGTGATGACTTTAGGTTTGGGGGCGACCGCTCGGGTGATTATGCGCTCTTGAAAGAGGCGGGAAAGCGCTTTGGTTTTAGCGTTGAAAGTACTCAGACAGTTGAGTGTGAAGAATCACCTCTTAGAGTTAGTAGTACGCTGATTAGAGAATTGTTGGCCAAGAGTAATTTTAGTGCTGCTGAGAATGCTTTAGGGCGCCCTTATAGTTTCATGGGTAAGGTTATCCACGGCCAGAAACTTGGACGCCAATTAGGGTTTCCGACAGCGAATGTAGCCTTAAAGAGAACGAAAGTACCATTTTCAGGTGTCTATGTCGTAAGCCTTTATTTGAACGGTGAGGATAATACCCCTTATCAAGGTGTAGCGAATGTTGGGGTTAAACCAACCGTTGGGAATTACTTGCCTTCTCTAGAAGTACACCTGTTCGGCTTTGATCGAGATATATATGGCCGAAATGTTCGAGTTGTTTTTCATCAGAAAGTACGTGATGAGCAGCGTTTTAATGGTATTGACGCTCTGAAAGAACAGATAGATAAAGATGTTAAGCAGGCCAAGGAATATTTTAAAAAATTGGCCAGCTAGAAAGATATAAACGCGATCTTGATAAAAAATTATTGAGTGCCTTAGTGATCTAAGGACAATATTGACAACCTGATGTGACAATAATATGAGTGATTACAAGCATACTTTAAACCTTCCCGAAACCAAGTTTCCAATGCGTGGCAATCTGGCTCAGCGAGAGCCTGGCATGTTAAAGCAGTGGCAGGATATGGATTTGTATCAACAAATCAGAACCGCCCGGGCGGGAGCAGAGAAGTTTATTCTTCATGATGGCCCTCCGTATGCAAACGGTAGTATTCATATTGGTCACGCGGTTAACAAGATTCTTAAAGATATTATTGTCAAAGCGAAAACAATCAGTGGTTATGACGCACCTTACATTCCGGGTTGGGACTGCCACGGCTTACCGATTGAACACAATGTCGAAAAGAAAAAAGGCAAGGCCGGCGTAAAAATAGACTACCCTGAGTTTCGTCAGGCCTGTCGTGACTACGCGGCTAAGCAGGTTGCAGGCCAGAAAGAAGACTTTATTCGTCTAGGTGTTCTGGGTGACTGGGATAAGCCTTACCTAACCATGGACTTTAAGTTTGAAGCCGATATTGTCAGAGCCTTGGGACAAATTATTGAAAACGGCCACTTGCAGAAAGGCTTTAAGCCGGTTTACTGGAGTGTTGTCGGTGGTTCTGCATTAGCTGAAGCAGAAGTTGAATATCAGGATAAGCAGTCAACAGCGATCGATGTTCGTTTTAATGTCGCCGACCAGACTGCTGTTTACGAGGCTTTCTCTGTTGATGCGCAAGATGTGCCTATGTCTGTTGTGATCTGGACGACCACGCCATGGACATTACCTTCTAACCAAGCGGTATCTTTAAACGCTGAATTAGAATATGCCTTGGTTAAGGCTGACGCGGGTAATGGCACTGAGCTACTTATCATGGCTGATGCTTTAGTTGATGATAATGCTGAGCGCTATGGTTTGGAGTCTTTTGAAGTCTTAGGCCGTTGTATTGGCCAGGCGCTTGAGAAACAAGCGTTGATTCATCCTTTCTATCGAGATCGTCAGGTTCCCGTTATTTTGGGTGACCACGTCACTACCGACGCGGGTACCGGTGCGGTTCATACAGCACCCGATCATGGTGTAGACGATTTCAATGTAGGTAAGAAGTACGGTTTAGGCACGCTCAACTATGTTGATGGCGGTGGCACTTTCCGTTCTGATGTCGACAAGTTTGCTGGCCAGCATGTTTATAAGGTTGATGCAGCGATTTTAGAAGAGCTAGAGAGCCAAGGCGCACTGCTTAAGAAAAAGGTCTTCACACATAGCTATCCGCATTGTTGGAGAACCAAGACTCCGCTGATTTATCGTGCGACGCCGCAATGGTTTGTCAGTATGACCCAGAACGGTTTGAAAGAAGCTGCATTGGAAGCGGTGAAAGGTGTTCAGTGGGTACCTGAATGGGGTCAGAATCGTATCGAAGCAATGTTGGAGCAAAGCCCTGATTGGTGTATCTCTCGCCAGCGTACTTGGGGTGTTCCGATTACTTTGTTTGTTCATAACGAGACACAAGAGCTTCATCCTGATACACAAAATTTGATCGCTAAAGTAGCTGAGAAAATTGAACAGAAGGGTATTGATGCCTGGTTCGAATTGGATGCGAGCGAATTATTAGGTGATGACGCTGAGAATTACACAAAAGTAACCGACACTTTAGATGTTTGGTTTGACTCGGGCGTGACGCATGCCGCGGTATTAAAGCAGCGCGAAGAGCTAGGTCAGTACCCTGCCGATTTATACTTGGAAGGCTCGGATCAACACCGTGGTTGGTTCCAGTCCTCTTTGAAGACGGGTATCGCGATTAATAATGCAGCACCTTATAAGCAGGTGTTAACACACGGCTTCACCGTTGATGGTGAAGGCAAGAAGATGTCCAAGTCTTTGGGTAACGTTGTTTCGCCACAAGAAGTGATGAACAAGCTAGGGGCTGATATCTTGCGTTTCTGGGTAGCGGCAACAGACTATAGTGGTGAAATGACGGTTTCTGACGAGATCCTCAAGCGAGCTGCCGAATCTTATCGTCGTATTCGAAATACTGCGCGCTTCCTGTTGTCTAATATCAATGGTTTTGAGCCAGAGAAGGACTTGGTAGCGCCTGAAGAGATGATGTCACTAGATCGTTGGGCGGTTGATAAAGCCTTAGAGCTTCAAACTGAATTGCAAGAAGCTTATGACGAGTATAGTTTTCTTAGTGTTTCACAGAAAATTGTTCACTTCTGCGGCGTTGATTTAGGTGGTTTCTATCTGGATATCATCAAAGATCGACAGTACACCACTCAGGCAGATAGTCTAGCTCGTCGTTCATGCCAAACAGCGATGTACCATATTCTTGAAGCGATGACTCGCTGGATTGCGCCAGTTCTAAGCTTTACTGCAGACGAAATCTGGGCGGTTATGCCTAAGCCTAAGGGTGAAGAACGTGCATCAAGCGTAATGCTTTGTTCCTGGTACGAAGGTTTGTTTGCGATGGATGCAGATAGCCAGCAAGGTTCTGAGTTCTGGGCAACGGTGCTAGAAGCGAAAACGGCTGTGAATAAGCGTATCGAAGAAGAGCGTAATGCGGGCAAGATCAAAGGTTCTCTTGGAACAGAAGTGAGCTTGTATTGTGAAGGCGGTTTGTACGAAGTGCTTAAGTCCTTGGGCGATGAGCTACGTTTTGTCTTGATCACCTCTGAGGCGACAGTTGGCGAACTATCGGCTGCTGAAGGTGCGCTACCAAGCGAAATGGAAGGCTTACTGATCAATGTTAAAGCATCTGAACACCAGAAGTGTGAGCGTTGCTGGCATCACCGTGAAGATGTCGGTCAGCATGAAACGCATAAAGATTTATGTGGCCGTTGTATTGATAATGTTGATGGCGCTGGCGAACAGCGACAGTTCGCATGAGCCAAGCAAACATGACCAATACAGCGAATGATTCAGCGCAGGTGAGCTTGTTTGCCCATATGCTGCGCTGGCTATCACTGAGCACCGTCATTATTGTTGTCGACCTGCTCACTAAATTTTATGCCAGTACGAATCTTGAGTATGCGGTACCTGTACCGGTGATTGATGGCTTTTTTAACTTTACCTTATTACATAATACCGGTGCAGCGTTTAGCTTTCTGGCAACGGAGTCAGGCTGGCAGCGTTGGTTCTTTGTCATCTTGGCAACCGGTGTCAGTGCCGCGTTAGTTGTCTGGCTAAGAGGTTTACGAGAAGAGCCTTGGGTTGCCTGCTCGGTCGCCTTGATATTAGGCGGTGCGATAGGGAATTTATATGACCGTATGACCTTAGGTTATGTTGTCGACTTTCTTCATTTCTATTGGAATAACTATCATTTCCCTGCCTTTAATATCGCTGATACGGCGATTTCTATTGGTGCTGCAATGATGGTCATAGATGTTTTTCGTGGCAATAAACCAGACTCTGAGGATGGTTTATAGTCCCTTGTATTTGTGAGAGCACAGGCTCTCACCTTGTTATTTGAGTGGTACAAAATTTGTCTTTAGTTGTCGGTGAAAATACTCTGGTTACATTGCACTTCTCGTTAAGTATGGAAGATGGCGCAGTGATCGATTCTACCTTTGATAAGAACCCAGCACGCTTTGAGTATGGTGATGGTCAATTACCCGATGGTTTTTTATCCTTCTTAGACGGGATGAGTGAAGGCGAAGAAGGAGAATGGCAGGTTCCACCAGAGAAAGCTTTTGGCATGCCTAACCCAAACAATCAGCAAGTCATGAAGCGAGCAGACTTCCCGGAAGATATGGAATTAGCTGAAGGCTTAATGATCTCCTTTGCCGACGCAAACCAGTCTGAGTTGCCTGGCGTGGTTAAAGCCTTTGATGAAAATGAAGTGACCATTGATTTTAACCACCCTTTAGCGGGCCAGACCTTGTCGTTTAAGGTTCAAGTTGTCTCGGTTGAGGCCTTGTAAATGAAGATTAAACTGGCGAACCCTCGTGGCTTTTGCGCGGGTGTTGATCGTGCTATTGAGATTGTTAATCGTGCACTCGAAGTCTTTGGTGCCCCCGTCTATGTGCGCCACGAAGTGGTCCATAACCGCTTTGTGGTCGATGACTTAAAGCAACGTGGTGCCATTTTTGTCGATGAGCTGGAAGAAGTACCGGATGATTCCTTGGTTATCTTCAGTGCTCATGGCGTATCCAAGGCGGTTCAAGCCGAAGCAAAAGAGCGTGATTTGAATGTCTTCGACGCGACCTGTCCACTGGTAACTAAAGTCCATATCGAGGTGACCAAATACAGTCGCGATGGTATGGAATGTGTGTTGATTGGTCACGAAGGACACCCTGAAGTTGAAGGAACGATGGGGCAGTATGACTCTTCTTCAGGTGGCAAAATTTATTTAGTGGAAGATGAACAGGATGTGGAAAGCTTAGTTGTAGAAAAGCCGGATGCTTTGGCTTATGTCACGCAAACAACGCTATCTGTCGATGATGCCGCGAAAGTGATTGATGCCTTGCGTAGAAAGTTCCCCAATATTCAGGGGCCGCGTAAAGATGATATTTGCTATGCCACTCAAAACCGGCAGGATGCTGTAAAGGGCTTGGCAGACTCAACTGACTTGATGCTGGTTGTTGGTTCACCTAACAGTTCAAACTCTAATCGCTTACGTGAGCTGGCTGAACGTATGGGAACGCCTGCTTATTTGATTGATGATCACTCACAGATTCAACCGGAATGGTTGCAGTCGGCAAACGCAATTTCCGTTACGGCTGGTGCGTCTGCACCCGAAGTTCTCGTGCAGAAAGTTGTCGATCGTTTGGTAGAGTTGGGGGCTAAAGAAGTTGAAGAGGCTGATGGCCGTGAAGAAAATATCGTTTTCAGCATGCCGAAAGCTCTAAGAATACCCGCAGAAAATATTTAGAGTTTATTATTTGCTAGCCAGAATCGAATTGGTTAGCATATAAGTCAAGCGCAAAGGATAAGCGCTTTCTCACAATTAACCAGCGATCAAAGGATATGATGCTGATGTTAAAGACTTCATGTAAGTTAAGTACGTGCTCGCGTGCGCCAAATATAGCTTCTTTAAAGGCTGCTCAGTCAGGTTTTTCTCTGATTGAACTTCTCATCAGCTTGCTTATTTTTAGTGTCGGAATTTTAGGACTCGCCTCAATGCAAATTACCAGCATGAGGATGGCACTCGATGCTCAGCAGTACTTTAGCGCTAGTTTGTTGGCGAGTGCTATTTCAAATCAGCTTCAAGCAAGCGGTTCAACTCAGGGGGCTGAATTTTGGACTCAACAAGTGTCTGAAAGCTTACCTTCAGGTTTGGCGCTAATCGAATCTAGTGCTTCAAACTATCGAGTGACCTTGAGCTGGAATTCCAGTGAAGACCACGCCCGGCAGCAGGGTAATCGGAGATCTCAGCTAGTGTCGAGTGTAAGCCTATGAAGGGGCATCTCAATCAGTTGGAATATCATAAAGGTCTTAGCTTGATAGAGTTGTTGATCGCTTTGGCGCTGAGCTCAATTTTGAGTCTGGCTTTATTTGAAGTATTCAAAATTGCGCGTGATGCTTCAAGCCGGGTTACTGGAGCAAATGAAATGCTGGATAGTGCCCAATTGAGCTTTTCCGTCTTGCAGGACTCTATCAATATGGCTGGATTCTGGGGTGGAGTTGATTCCCGAGAATTAACGCTGATAACGAAGCAACTTAGTGCTTTTCCGGGCAACTGCAACAGTGCTTGGGTGCTCAATATTGAACAAGGCTTGCAAGGCTTTGACGGGCGAGAAAATGCAAATGATATTCCTGCATTACCCAGTGATTGCTTGAGCAAAGATTATGTACCTCATAGCGATGTACTACTTGTTCGTCGCGCATCGGTGAATGACCCGGTTCCTGAAGAAAAGTTAGGTAATAAGTACTATAAAAAACGCTTTATTGTTCGAGGAAGCCCTGAAACAGGGGGGATTGTTTTCCAGGGCAAAGATATGGCTAAAGCGCGGCAACAAGTGCCACCCTCAGCTTTTGTTGTTAATAGCTTGTTGAGTATCGATATGTACTATCTGGAGTATTGCAAAGATGAAGAGCTTTGTGATGTCTCAGGTATCGGCTTAAGTCGTTATACCCTGATCGGCAACCGCTTTATCAAACAGCGCTTGGTTAATGGTGTGGCGCAAATGCAATTTGAATATGGGCTCGATCTAAGTGGTGATGGCAAGGTGGAGCGCTATCTTACTGCCGATAACGTTTTCAGCTGGAATGATGTATTGTCGGTACGTGTTTTCGCTTTATTCAAAAGCAAGCTATCGGCAAGTTCGAATGAGAATCCGGAAAGAGAATTCAAACTGGGTACAGGTTTTGAGTTCGAGCCAGAAGAGCATGAACGGAGGTATAAATTCAAAAAGTTTCAGTCAGAATTTAGTTTGAAGAATACTTAGTTAATAACAGCGGTGATGAGCAAGGAGGCAATATGCACCTAAAATCAAAGACCTATCCAATAAGAGCCATGCAACAATACGGAGCTACATTAGTCTTGTCATTAATGTTGCTGGCGATCCTCACAATACTCTCAACAACGATGATGCAAAGCAGTTACCTAAGCTTTAAATCTCAGTCTTCCAGAGTGGCGTTTCAACAAAGCAGTCATGAACTAAATCAGTTTCAGCTTCAAGCTGCGAAGCAAATAAAAAGCTTTATTGATTCTAGACGAGATAGTCATGTTGAGCTCAAAAAGTCATACTCAGAAGGCTTCAAGTTAATCGATGACTTGCTGAACCTCGAAGTAATTGCCGAAGAAGATAATGAATCGTTGACGCGAATTTTATCGTTTTCAAGTTCACAGATGGAGATAGACGTTTATATCACTCAGAGCAGATTGCGTCCGGAATATTCCGGGAATAACTTGCTTCAGTACGACTCTTATAGTCAGCATATCGTGCAAAGGAGCGCAGATCAGCGCTATTTATACCTACAGCTGCACTGTATTAGCAAGCCAGGAATTGGTCAGAACCAAGGCCCTGTTCATCTTGTTGGCGACTTTCGTTTCGAGGTGTCGTGATGAAAAAAAGGATGAAGATTGCATTTGTTTTGTGTTTGTTTAGTTTTTCCTTGCTTTCTAGTATGGCGTGTTATGCAAGTGAACCGATATCGACTGTTGCGGTGTTGAGCCCCGCTATTGTTGTTTCCGAGCCCGCACGCGCCTTTTCGTCGATTGACCCGCTTGGCTATAAAAAATTTAAAACGCAGTATCAGACTCGTAGAACGATGGCCTATGTCATTTCAGGGGAGGGTGAACTGCATGCCATTGATAAAGATAATGCCGAGGGAGGGCAGACATCCGCAGGGGAGTTATGGGCTTATATACACGAGGACCAAACTCTCAAGCTTGAATATCTGACTAAGTCTGAATCTGAGTCTCTGAAAGCAAGTGGATCTAGCTTACTTGATGTCACTTACTATACCTTTGATGCAAAAATATTTGATGAACGTTCAAAGGCACATCCACAAGCTTGGGGGACTTTGTTGCTGGTGGGTATGGGAACCAATAGTAGCCAGAGTCGTGAGCATAGTAATAGGTGTCTATTATTCGATATTACGGACCCTGCACAAACACCTTCTTTATTGGCTGAATTTAAACACACTTCAATGGGGCCGTGTACAAGCAAGCCTACCGCCCTGACTCTTCCCGATGCTTTTGGTGGGGATCCTCTTTGGTATTTGGCTTTTGGGGCAGGGCAAGGAACACTGCGGCCCGGCTTATTTTTTTATGACTTGCAGACAATGACATTAGATAAAGAAGTCTGGCTTCGTCAATTTCGACCTGAGGTAAAGAGTGGTCATATAGCTGGGATTTCGGCAGCAGATATTGATCAAGACGGCCTAACTGATCTCTTGTATTTCGGAACGATTGAGGCATCTAGAGTTCAGGAAAGTGGCAGCTTGTATTCTCTTACCTTTACTAGATCCCTGGATACAGCCACCTCTTCAAGAGCGGGTAAGTATTCCTCTCATCGAGAACGCTATATGACCCCTCAGCTAGCTAAACTATTTGCAGGCAGAGGTGCAATTTCTCACAAACCTTTACTCAAAAGAGGTTCTGAGGGAAAGGTTTGGTTATTCTTTTCGGCTGGCTCCTCAGTTTATGGTCTGATAGATGACTTTTCCAGGCAGAGAGTAAGTGAATTTCAGTTAAGCTCAAGCGGGGTTAAAAATAGAGGATGGGTTCGCACTCTTCCCAAGAACGAAGTATTTACCTCGGCAATAGTCGACTTGGGAGAGATAATTGTCTTGAACGCGTTTCGTCGAGACTGCAATGATTGCTCAGAATCCGGTTTGAATACCTTGAAGCTATATCATGCTTTTAGCGGGGAAGAAATTACCGATATCTTGGCGGACAAAAAACAGACACGAGTATTAGCCGGAAATTTGTTGCTTGATGAAGAAGGCTTCCCGAGGCAGCGTATAGACCACCTGATATCTGATTCAGCCTTGTTATCTCTTCTCGCTATCGAGAACAAAAGCCTTTATGGAGAGGAGTCTAAACTCTTGGGCGTTGAGTTAGCCGAAGGTATAAGGCGCTTATCATGGTGGCAACGATGAATCGTTCTAGAGCCTTTACATTAATAGAGTTGCTTGTAAGTTTGGCAATTGTTTCCATTCTATTTTCACTGGCCTTACCTTCATACGAGTCCTACCAACAGCGGAGCCGCTTGACTGAGGGGAAGGCCTCTTTATTGCGTTTGCAGACTGAATTGGAGCGTTATGCAATGAGCTTTCAGCGCTACCCGCAAAGCTTATCGGAATTGCTTTCATATGATGAAGACGAGTTAGAATCGGATCACGGCTACTTCAATCTCTACATTGACTCTGGCCTAAGTGATTGTGACGAAGGGGCTTGTTATGCATTGGTCGCTGAGCCGATCATTGAAACTCGTTCGGATGAGAGGTTGGAGTTATATTCTGATGGCCGTAGAGAAGGGCAATGGAATTAACCACAGCTAACATTCTTTCCTCCGCTCGCTTCAACAATATCATCGCTGTTACTGTCGCGCCCTATTCTTAAGCGACCCTGGAAATTAATGATTAGGGCACGCGCATATTTCTCGTCATTGTTTTCTGGGCAATAGATGTAACTTCCGGCACTACCAAGGGGAAAACCAAGGCGGGAAAAAACAACTCTGTTTGTCGGGTTGTTAAAGCTTATTGTTCCAGAAGGGATAAAAGGGGTTTTGAGCTGGAGTAATAGTTCACTCTCATCACGTTTCTGGTCCTTGTCTTCGTCAATGAATATCATTGCGCCAGCTTGCCAACCTTGTTCGCACTGTAGGCCTGAAGAGGATGGGCATAAGGTAATGCGTGTTTGTCTGGCGAGCGCTTCTCTTTTTGCATGTCGAATGAATTGGCTCAAGTGGTTGATATTGCTGTCCGAACGGGCATTTTGGAAAATGTCATTGAAGGAAGGAATAACGACAAAGGTCAAGATAGAAACAATGGCCAAACAGGTGAGTAGCTCGACAAGTGTAATTCCACTTTGCCTGGATTTTTGTTCTTGATGGTACTTATTGCATCGGTGCATAACAGAAGGGGGCATTTTCATCACTCCTTGATAAAGATCATCCCTTGGAAAGAGTATTCTCTTGGCGATTGATATAAAATGCAAGTCGAAAACATCTTGCTAAAGGAAATGAGAAACTTGAAAGTAATCATCGTTGGCGCCGGTGCAATCGGTATGATGCAAGCCAGAGAATTGGCGTTAAAGGGCATTGAAGTCGTGCTGCTTGATAAAAGTGCTTGCGGTACTGAGGCCAGTTGGGCCGGAGGTGGAATCGTATCTCCCTTATACCCTTGGCGTTACTCTGAGCCAGTCACGGCTTTGGCAAGCTGGTCTCAGTCCTACTACCCGAATCTCGCACAGTCTTTAGAGGCCGAGAGTGATATTGACCCGGAATTGACTCGCCATGGCTTGTTAATGCTTCAGGTCGAGGATAGGGAAGCCGCACTTAAGTGGTCTGAAGAGCATCATAAATGGATGGAAACAGTAGATGCTGAGAAAATCTATGAGCTTGAGCCTGCTTTGCGTGAAGGTGTTAAAGATGGTTTGTGGATGTCTCAAGTTTCCAGTATCCGTAACCCTCGTTTACTGCAGGCTTTGTATACCTCTTTGCAGCGTAACCCCTTAGTAACTATTCATGAGGGCGCTGAAGTCTCATCGTTTCTGACGAATAAAGACAAACTCGATGGCGTTAAGCTGCATAATGGTGATGAGCATAGAGCTGATGCCGTCGTCATTTGTAGTGGCGCCTGGAGTCGCAGTGTCGCGAAAAGTGATGGTATTGAGGTTAAGCCGGTTAAAGGGCAAATGCTAATTTTTGATGCGCCTATTGGCCTGGTCAACCGGGTTGTGATGAACAATGGTAAGTATGTGATTCCACGTAGAGACGGAAAGGTACTGGCAGGTAGCACTCTGGAAGACGTCGGCTTTGATAAGCGCACAACGGAACAAGCAAAAGAGGAATTGGCAGATATGGCGATAGACCTCTTCCCGGGCTTGGCCTCCTGCCCTATCAGTGCGCATTGGTCGGGTCTACGCCCAGGCTCACCAGATGGCATTCCCTATATTGGCCAAATGAAGGAGTTTGACAACCTTTATATCAATGCCGGCCACTATCGCAATGGCTTGGTGCTCGCACCCGCTTCGGTTGCCTTACTCAGCGCTATTGTTAGTGGTGAATCGACGCCTATACCGAGTGAACCGTATAACCCTTTGATAAGAGTTTGAAGCTAATCTAGCTCAAGCTTCTTCAGCCGATAGCGCAGGGCTCTAAAACTAATTCCCAGCATTTTTGCAGCCGCCGTCCGGTTCCATTTTGTGGCGGCTAGGGCTTGTTCAATTTCATACCGTTCGATTTCTTCCAAATAGTCTTCCAGTGACTGTTCTGGAGGCCTCGCTGATATCCCTGCTTTAGCTGCGCCAGAGTTTTGTTCCCGGCTACCCAGTACTTGCGCTATCCGGTGTGTCGTTTGTGGTGGCGCTTGAGTATTAGAAGGGCTTTGGATATCTGGCCCCGTTTCGGCTGAATCGGCGCTTAAGTCCAGATCTCCAAGTTCAATGATATTGTCTTCACACAGTGTGAATGCTCTTTCGATGATATTTTCCAGTTCTCGTACATTTCCTGGAAAGCTATACTCTGACAGGCTCTCAAGTGCTGCATTGGAGAGCTTTGCGTCTGTGACGCCACAGTCCCGGGCTATCTTTTCCAGGAAATAGTCTGCGAGTAAGGAAACGTCTTCTTTGCGTTCCCTGAGCGAGGGTACATCGAGTTTGATGACATTAATTCGATAAAACAAATCTTGCCTGAAGCTGCCATCTTCAACGAGTTTGGCCAGGTCTTTATGGGTGGCGCTAAGAATTCGGACGTTAACTTGAACCTCTTCCTGTTCACCAACAGGCCGGATTCGCTTTTCCTGAATTGCACGTAAGAGCTTCACCTGCATTTCAAGAGGTAGGTCGGCGACTTCATCTAAAAATAGAGTGCCGCCGTCAGCTGCCCGAAATAGCCCGGATTTATCTTCGATTGCTCCACTAAAGCTACCTTTTTTGTGGCCAAAGAATTCACTCTCTACCAGCTCACTAGGAATAGCCCCACAGTTGACCGGGACAAAGCGGCCGGTACTAGCGCGAGGGCTGTTTTGATGAATCATTTTAGCGACCAGCTCTTTACCGCTACCTGACTCACCAGAAATATAAATTGGAGCTTGGCTACGTGCCAGTTTATCGATCTGTTTGTTGAGCTTCTGAATGGCTTTTGTTTTGCCTTTTATGTGCTCGGGTTGAGTGCTAGAGGGACTTTCGTTTGCCTTACGTTTTGATAACTCTAATGCGCTGGTCACCAGCCCTCGTAGCTGATTAAGGTCAACAGGCTTTGAAATAAAATCAAAAGCACCAGCCTTAAGGGCACTGATGGCTGTTTCGACGTTGCCGTACGCGGTAATCATGGCAACGGGCATATCGGGATGATTTTTTTGTATGAACGACACGAGATCAATGCCGTTGCCATCAGGCAAATTCATATCGGTGAGACAAAGGTCAAAGCTTTGTTCACTTAGGTAGGCCTTGGCGTCCATGATTGTCGCACTGCTACAGGTGTCTATCCCCATACGCATGAGTGTGATTTCTAACAGCTCTCGAATATCAGGTTCATCGTCGATAATTAAGGCGCGTTGCTTGGTCATATATTGAGTCTTGTCTGTCGCTTAGAAAGCATTAAGAAGAATAAGCCTATTGTTAAACAATTCGCTTGTGGTGAGCAAATACAATTCGAAAGCACGCACCAAGCTTAAGGTCTTTAAGAGCCTGATAAGCCTTATTGTCTAGTCGATGGTTATCAAACTTCCAATGCTGATGAAATTCGGTACTGGCCGGGTTGATATAGTCCAGATGAGCTTGGTTTGCTTCGCAGATTTCTCGTGATAAATACAAACCAAGTCCTGTGCCCTGAGATTCAGTGGTGAAGAATGGTTCAAATAAATGATGGGAGTTCTCTTCAGAGACTCCTTCACCCTGATCGATTACTTCGATATAGGCTTGGCCATCCTTTGTGGTTTTGGATAGCAATATAAATAACTGTGCGCTGCAATCTGACTTTAAGCCATGCCTAAGCCCATTGTCGATCAGGTTGATAAACACTTGCTCCATTTGGCTTGGGTCAAAGCGTGCTGTTGCGTCTTTGTCTGCAAGTATAATATTAATTCTGTCTGATGAGTGCAGGTGCCCTTTATATTCGCCGACGATTTTATCAATCCAGTTGGCCAAGGTGATGTCTTCAACTTCTGGCTCTGTTCGACGACTAAGTTGCAGAGTGTTTTCAATGATCTGATTTACACGCTTTGAGTGACGCTGGATGATATCCGTCATCTTATGGTCTGCCGGGTCAAGGTTTTCAGACTCAGCCAGGAGTTGTGTTGCGTGGCTAATTGCTCCTAATGGGTTTCTAACTTCATGCGCTATACTTGCGGTTAAGCGACCGAGAGAGGCCAGTTTCATATGTTGAGCTTGTTGCGCAGTCTTGCGAGTATCATCTAAAAAAACCAGGATGTCAGACTCTGCTTCATTTTGTAAGCGAGAGAAATTTGCCTGAACCAAAGGTTTTTCCTGGCTGACTCGAAAGGGAGTTGTACGTACGCCGGGTGCTTCTTTCCATAATGTTAGCCTATCAGCAATCAAGGAAGGTAAGGGCTGCTTTTCCGCCAGGCTGACTAAATCCAGGCAGGCATGGTTGATTAATTTAACCTCGCCTTGCTCACTACAGACGATAATACCTGTTCTCATGCTCTGGATAATCTGGTGGTTAAGCTTTTCCAGCTTTCTTAAATCTTGCTCTTGTTGTTTAAGTAAAGATTCATTTTCCGAAATCTTGATCGACAAATATTGGAGTATATAGGCACTCGCAAAGTACATGCAGCCAATCAGACCTGTCCGCGGGACATCGGAAAGTGAATTGAAGCCGTTAAGGAAGCGCTCACCCTCAATTAAAATAGTAAGCAGTGTGGCCCAGGCAGCGAATGAAAGTCCTATCCGTCCTCGAATAATGATATTACCTGCGGCGACACTGATAATGATCAGGTTAGCCAAACCACCAGAGATACCCGAGGCAAAATAGAACAAGGCATGCAAGAGCAGTATATCGAGAAGTAATGTAATAAAAATTTGCTTGGGGTGAGCGTCGATGAGAAAGCGAAATGCGAGTAGCCAAAAGAGGTTCAGCCCTAAATAAATTGGCGTAAGCGCCTCAAATATTAGAGGTGAGCGAAATTCTTGTACCACGCTGTGTTGCGATATTGATATTCCAAATAGCAGAATACTGACAACGACTCGATAAAAGTTATAGTAATTAAAAAGAGACTGGCTTTGCGGGGAGGTTTCCATAAACTTGGTTCTTGGGTCGTACTTATTCTGGTGTGGTAGGGGCGCCCGGATTGTTCCAGAGCTTTACCTGATTTCTGCCGTTATTCTTAGCTTCATACATTGCAATATCGGCACGCGTGACGAGCTCGTCAGCAGTCTTGGGGGACTTTTGAGATAAGCTGGATACACCAAAACTTGCAGTAAACTCGATAATATTGCCGTTTGATTCGAAGGCAGAGTTTGAAAATTCTTGGCATAGGGTGTTGGCAACATGCTCAGCTTCATTCAATGAGGTATCAACAAGCAAAATAATAAATTCTTCACCTCCGTAGCGCGCGATGATATCGCCTGAACGTGTGATAGTGTTTTTTAGAATTACTGCGGCATGGCGGAGGCATTCGTCTCCAGTTTTATGCCCATAGTTATCATTGATCGATTTGAAACGATCTAAATCGCATAATATGACAGACAACTCGCGGCGGTGCCGTTCAGCTCTTTTTAGCTCGATATGCAGGCGTGATTCAAAGTGCCGGCGATTGAATAGAGTGGTCAAGGAGTCGGTTGTAGAGGCTAACTCCAGGCGATTATTTGCTTGCTCAAGCTCGGTGAGCGCTCGTTGCATGGATTGAGTCCGCTCACGGACTTTGGACTCTAGCTGGGCATTGATAGTGGTTTGTGTTTCCAATAATTGCTCTTGCGACTCTCGTAGCCTCTTTTCACTTGAAAGTACAGATTCCTGGGCGAGAATGCGCATTTCTTTTTCACGGTTTATTCGGTTGGCTAGAGCAAGAGAAAGCAGGGATACCAAAAATAGAACACCAATTTGCCCTGCATTATTGGTAAAGAAATTGGCCGTCACGAGCCCGAATTTAACCGCGCCTAATGTACCAATCCCCAAGAAAGTTGTGGTCCAGGCGAGGCAGTAGTAGCGAGCATCAGAATGTCCCCGGAACAAAGCGATATACCCGAGTAGCATTGACATGGTGCAATTGATTAAAGCAAGAGCGCTGTTTAGACGTATCGTAATGCTATATGAAATGATAAAGGTCAGCACA
This sequence comes from Oleiphilus sp. HI0043, assembly GCF_001634935.1. NCBI lineage: Bacteria > Pseudomonadati > Pseudomonadota > Gammaproteobacteria > Oceanospirillales > Oleiphilaceae > Oleiphilus > Oleiphilus sp. HI0043. The sequence continues at coordinate 72,457 of NZ_LWEY01000002.1, forward strand.
AATGAGATGCTGGACACGACTGCTAAAGCTTGTGCAATGCGATAAGCTTTTGGGTTGGTTTCTTTGAGCTTTAAAAACTCAATAATCAGCACTAAAACGGTAATATTACAACCGCCGATAAAAACGGATATCGCGTAGCTATTCCATTCTAGAGCCTCTGGCCATAGATAGGCAAAGCCATAACCCTTTAGGCTTATTTGAAAGAGCAAGTAACTGAAAACGAAAAGAACATAGTAGAAATAGCTCATTTCCCTGATAGAGAAAAATAGCAATAAATTATAGATGACCATGATGCCGATGACGCCTGCCCAGATACCTTGCATCAGGTGGTCGTCAGAAGAAAATTTGGCATGACTCTCGGTGTCCCAGAGTATTAATGGTGCTTCGATAGTTCCCGCGGAAGCGATTCGCATGACGAACTCATTGCTTCCTTTGTTCAGTGTATACGGTAAAACAAAGTTTTGATGGCTTATTGGTCTTTGCTCAAAGGGATAGGTGTCACCGACTACATGCTGAGCAACAACTTGCCCTTTATTTACTTGATATAGTTCTACCTTATCCAGAAAAGGAATGGCTAGCTCTAGGTAAACATCGCTGGGCTTGTTGCTTGGGTTATCAATTCTAAACTTAAACCAAAAAGCTGAGTTGGTGAAGCCAAAGTTTGGGGAGGCTCGTTGTATGTGCTTCCATGCGTGTGTTTTATTTAGAATTGTATTAATACTATGGCGATGCTCCTCATCCTCTAAGTAGAGCATTTTTGAGCCTATCGGAATGCCTTGGCTTTTACCTGGTGTGTAAATTGTTGTGGGTGTAATACTCTGGTTAGGCGTAATGAAGCGGGTTTGGTCTGTTATCGATAAATTATCAGCATGAGCGCAGGTCACTGACATGAGTGCAATAATAAGCAAGCAGCAGCTAAAAGAACGCTTTATCAAATCCCTAATCTGGGGGCACATGGATGAGAGCACTAACAAACCTTGAACTAATGGCGAAAGAGTTGGACTGAAAAGGTCGTAATTTCCAGTTGATCTTTAAAAGTATAGGGCAAGTTGAGTGCTTGTCACGTTGACCAAGGATAAATCAACGTGACGAAGTTGGTATTCGTGGGATCTTACGTCTAAAGCGCTAGATCGATCTGAACAGGGCAATGGTCAGAACCCATAATATCGTTGAGAATATCGGCGGCTTTGATGTTGTCGCGCAAGCTTTGGGAGGCGAGGAAGTAATCAATCCTCCAGCCTACGTTCTTCGCACGGGCGCCGGCTCGATAGCTCCACCAACTATATTTGACGGTTTCAGGGTTTAGTTCTCGGTAAGTGTCTATAAAACCAGACGCAACGTAGCGGTCTAAACCGTCAATTTCTGCCTGCGTGTAGCCAGCACTTTTATTGTAGTTGGGCTTGGGACGGGCCAGGTCGATGTCTTTGTGCGCAACATTCAGGTCGCCACATAAGATAACTGGCTTGCTTTCTTCGAGTTTCTTTAAATAATCATTGAAGTCTTTGTCCCACTCTTGACGATAAGGCAAACGTTTAAGCTCACTACCAGAGTTTGGGGTGTAGACAGTAACCAAGTAAAAGCCGTCATACTCAGCAGCAATCACTCGACCTTCCTGATCGTGCTCTTCAATTCCCATATCGTATTGGACAGAAATAGGTGCGTGTTTGGTCAGAATAGCTGTGCCTGAGTAGCCTTTCTTCTCGGCAGAGTTACAGTAGATATGATAGCCCTCAAGATCTTTAAGTGCTTCCATCACCTGATCATCCTGGGCTTTGGTTTCTTGCAAGCATAGAACATCTGTTTCCATAGATTCGAGAGAGGAGAGAAAGTCTTTCTTCATCACCGCTCGAATACCGTTAACATTCCAAGAAACCAATCGCATTATAAAACCTCTCTTTAAATCAAATAACGTACACCAATTAATGCTCGCTAGAGCAGACGTACAGAAACGAGGGAGAGAGTTTAGTGAAAAAGGTTAAGGAAGAACAGGCTTAGGCACGATTTCGCAAATGACAGGTCAGTGGGTTCGCCGTAATTTGGTGTACACGAACCACCCTGTTATGGTGGTGAGGGAGTGTGGGGCCTTATAGGGTGCGCACTGCGCACCGCTAGTCGTGGCAAGGAGGCCTAGGGCGCTACGAGCCGCTGGCCTCATTAATGTCAGTCACATTCTGAGGATTGCTCAATTCCTCTAGAACTTCTGGTTTGCCCTTACATGCTTGAATAATCAGCTCCTTATGCTTGGCAAGTAAGAGGCCAAAGGATTCTGCTTGAGCTTCATCTACACCCGCTATTTGGCTTTCAATTAAGGTCGTAAATTGCTCACCAAGCTCTAGCATTTTGTCGTGAGCGTCTGCATCTTTTTTGTTTTCAAACATGGCACCGTCCCGATCACATTTCCACATTGCAATGACTGGCATGACTCTTCTCCATCAAGCGATTATCAATTTAACTGTATATTAATACAGTATCGGGTTTAGTCAACCATTGTTTTTTGAACTTTTTGCTGCCATGGTGTTCTTAAGAGAATATTAGGGGCAGGTTGCGACCCTAATATTCTTTTAAGAACTTATGTTGCAGAAGAAACCATTTATGAACAAAGTCTTTTTATACTCTAGCTATTTTATCTTCGTCTTATTCGGGTTTAATGCATATGCTGAGGGAGAGAATACTGTCTCAATTGGAAAGTTTTCTGAATGGGGGCTGGAGGAATGGGAGTCGGTCGAATTCAATGATGAAACCTCTTATCGTTTGAAAGACGAAAGTGATAATCCCAAACTGAAGGTTTTGCATGCAATTAGTCAAGCTTCTGCTTCGGGTATGTTCAAGAAAATGAAAGTGAATATACAGAAGACTCCCTTTTTAAATTGGCGCTGGAAGGTCAATAAACCCTTAGCGAGTTTGCCTGAAGAAACGAAGCAAGGCGATGACTATGCTGCGAGAATCTATGTAGTCGTTTCTGATGGCTGGTTTTTCTGGCAAACCAAGGCCTTGAATTATGTCTGGTCGAGCCGGGAAGATGCGCCAGCAAGTTGGCCCAATGCTTATGCGCCTGACAACACTCTGATGATACCCTTACGAAATAATAGCGACGGCGCAGGGCAGTGGCATATAGAAAAACGAAATATTCAGGAAGATCTGAAAGCCTGGCTCGGCAAATCCTATGACGAAGTTGAGGCGATTGCGATTATGACTGATGCCGATGACTCCGGGTCGAATGCCGAAGCTGAATACGGTGATATATTCTTTTCGGAACGGTGATAGGGATTTCACGGATGGTCAAGTTGCTGAAATCCTGCAGTCTTAAAAACGCGCCATTCCCGTAGTCTTAAAGACGCGTCATTCCCGCAGTGTGTTAAGCGGGAATCCATTTTGCTTGATGCGCCGTGCTAGGTATCATGGATCCCGGCTGAAGAGCACACCGGGATGACGATAGTGCACCCTAATGCCAAACAACCGCTTGGCGTGCTTCATACCAATCATCCAAATGAGGCTTGTAACTCGACTCAATAACATCTCGCTTCATCTTCATCGTCGGTGTTAGGTGCCCGCTGGCGATGCTCCACTCATCACTGACAATCGTCACGAACTTGATATGCTCATGAGGGTCAAGTGTAGAGTTTACGTCCTTGATTAAAGATTGAAAGCTAGAGGCAAGCTCTGCTTTAAAGTCATCACAGCTTGTTTTTTTGGCCGATGATTCGGCTAATACTACCAATGCGTGAGGTTGTGGGTACTCAGCGCCCGATACACAAACCATCTCAATGTCTTGATGGCCAATAATCTTATTCTCTATTGGCGCTGGCGCAACGTATTTACCTTTACTGGTTTTAAATATTTCTTTGGTTCGTCCGGTAATCTTAAGGCGTTTAAGTTCATCAATTTCACCACGATCCCCGGTTTTCAAATAGCCATCTTCAGTGAACTCAGCCTTGGTTTTCGCCTCATCCTTGTAGTAACCCATCATCAGGGTAGGGCTCTTGATTTGAATTTCACCTTGCTCACTGATTCGACAATCAACACCAGGTAAAGGTTCACCTACGTAACCAAGGCAACTTCTGCCTGGCTGGGACATATGAGAATAACCAAAGTTTTCAGACATGCCGTAGCCTTCGAGGAGTTCAAGACCAAGCTTTTGGTACCAGGCAATCGTATCTTGACTTAGTGGTGCAGAGCCACTCGCAGCATAGCGTACATCCTGCAGACCAAGCGTCTTCAATACGCGTTTTTTCATATAGCCTGACAGTAAAGGAATCTTCATCAAACGATCGAGCTTTTGTTTTGGCATCTTGGCAAAGACACCTGTCTGGAATATTGTCCAAATTCGAGGAACCGCCAGGAACAAGGTAGGGTTTGCTCGGTTCAAGTCAGCGACAAAGGTATCGAGTTTGTCGGCGAAAAATAATTGAAAGCCAACAGATATAGAGGCCATTTCGACTACAAAACGCTCCATCACGTGTGCCAAAGGAAGGTAAGAAAGCATTCTGTCTTGATCAGTCACTTTTAATGAGGCTATCGCGCCTTGTGCAGCATAGGCCATGCTATGGAAAGATAGCATCACGCCTTTGGGGTTCCCGGTGCTACCAGAGGTATAAACAATCGTGGCGATTTCATCTGCTTCGCGAGCTGTATTTTCACTTAAGGCTTCATTCTTTGCGACAATCTGATCCCAGCTAGTATACTTTTGCTGCACTTCTTCCGGGCTTAAGTCAAAGGAAATACAGGGTAAGCTTTCTGGAATACCGTCTTTCATATCGTCCCAATCATCAAGCTTACCAGCGAATAGGACTTGTGCTTCGGAATGCTCAAGTATATAGCTGACGGTATCGGCGTTTAGGGTTGGGTAGAGCGGAACGGTAACGTGTCCTGCCATCCAGATTGCCCAATCCGCCATGACCCACTGAGCGCAGTTTTTTGACAGTAATGCTATGTGGCTCTTGGCTGGTAAATTAAGAGTCTTCAAATAGTTCGCCATCTTTCTGGCTTCAGATACGGCTTGTTGCCAGGTATAGGTTTTAACTTGTCCATTGCCAAGAGGTTGCGTGAGGTAAATGTCCTGGGCCTTTTCCTTTTCCCAGCGATAAACATGTTCAAGTGCGAGTGGAATCTTTCTATCGTTCATTATTATTCCTTTGTAAACGTAGCTATTAGATTGTTATTGGTTTTTAAATTCTGCAGGAGAATTGTACAGATAAGGAGCGTTAATCCCTTGACCCTAGGTTTTAAAATATTGACGCTGGGTTGCACTTGTGGAAGGCTCAACCTAAAGGTTGGGCAGCTACAACAAGCTCAATTGGTCACTAGTAATCTCGTTATATGAGGTGCCTAAGAAGCTGACTACACCATCGACAATAGGTGCGATTTGTCTGGCGAGATACAGGTCATAATCAAGTGGTGATACAAGGTGTTCTATAGGCTCAGGCCCATTCACGGTATAACAATAAGAGACCCAGCCGCCATTTTCATAACGTGGCGCCTTGCCTTCGCTGACTAGCCACTCGTCAGCTTTTTTGGCGGCTTGGGCATGAGGGGGTATATTCGAGGTGTAATCTCTGAGTTTTCTTCTTAAGCGCTTTCGATAGATCAACTGGTCGTCGTATTGCCCGCTTCGTATCCCGCTAAGTAATTGTTTGAATAACTAGGCAACTCGGGTTATTCTAAATTAAGACTGTTTGTCTTCTTTGTACTCTTCAGACTGCAATTTACCAATCCCTTTTAAACGATCTCTAGGATTGACGAGCATTGGTCTGGTTAGAAGTAAGTTGTTTGGATATATAATAACTTCACGCGCTTCACTGATTAGTTTAGTGCTGAATAAGTTAATTTCAGAAATATACCCCTCGACGTAATTATCGCCATCAATCACTCTGACGAAGTTGCCACGCCTGAATGACTTTTGCACTAAAAGAATAAAAAATGAGGTGATGTTACTTAGTACCGACCACCCGGCGAATAACGCCACACCAGTGACCGCCAGAATACTGGCAGACAATGTCAGGAGTCCTTTGAAGTCAAAACCCCATACAAATAGAGTGACTACCACTGTTCCGATTAACAGCAACACATTTACTGCAGCGAGCGCGGTTTCTTTCGATTTGTCTTTTAGATTTCCGTGCTCTGCATGTGCGATGATTCGTGGTCGTAGTACGTATTTAAAAAAGCCGTAGATAATGATGATAACCAACGTTAGCAACACATTTACTTTGTACATTGAAAACCAGGCCAAAAGCTCATCAAACATTTTTTACCTCAAGAATACTTTGCTTCAACTTCATACTTATTGTCTGTCTACGAGCATAAGCTATTCATAGTTTACGCTCATTCTATCTTCACTCTGGATATACTCCGACTCGGGGTCCACAAGCGCTCGTCCTGCCATTGCGGTGCGACCCAGCAACATAGGATATCGCATATTAGAGCGGTCAGTTAAGGTGATGGGTATCGTCCAATGACTTTTCCCAATGCAGACACTCGCTTCAATCAAGCAACGCTTCTCTTTAGCCTCATTATTGGTTTTAACAAGCCTTTTGTCGACGAGTTTTGCTGACCGTCTACTCGCCCTTCGGTCAGGAAAGACATCCTTTGGTAAATCAAAACTGACCCAAGTTTCATTATCCCTCTCTTCATACTCAATATTTTCGACGTGCAAAGATGAGTTGTTAGCGCCGGTGTCAACTCTTACCTGAACGTTGAATAAATGTAGTCCAGGTAGGTCAGCGTACTCGACTGCACCCAGTAAGATCTTTCCATCAAGGTATTTCGCGAAGGAACTTCCCACAATTGTTTGCTCCTCACTTAGGTTTCCATTCTTTGAAAAGTTATCATGGCTCATTTAACAATACCTCGGATTCACTGACCAAATTGTCATTCATTAGCTCTAGATTTTCAGCCACTTCGTTTGGCTTGGAAAAATAAGCAATATGAAATAATGCTTCACCCTCCTGTGCTAATGGGATGTTCTGTTTACCAATAATAATACCCTTAGCATGACTCGTGATGGTGTCTAATACTCGACCAAACGGGTCTTGAATATCTGCCAGCGCATCGCCTTTCTCCACGAGCTCACCAAGCGTTCTTTTATAACGGATAAAGCCACTGTCAGTTGACCTTACCCATCCTGACTGCCTAGCAATAAAAGGTTCATATTTAAGCTTGCTTCGTCGTTTGGTAAGCATATCTAATGAACGCATAACGTTAACGATGCCTCTTACACCCGCACGAATAGATAATTCATCAAATCGCAATGCTTCACCTGCTTCATATAAAAGTACTGGTACGCCCAGTTCTCCAGCAGATTCTCTCAACGATCCATCCCTTATATCGGCATTAAGTACAACAGGCACGCCAAAGGCTTTTGCAAGTTCATTTGTTCTTTCATCATCTAAATTTGCTCGTATCTGTGGCAGATTTGAGCGATGAATCGCACCTGTATGTAAATCAATCCCGTAGTCCGATTTTGAAACGATCTCTTTCAGAAACTGGTTTGCAATTCTTCCTGCTAACGACCCTTTAGTCGAGCCGGGGAAGCTTCTGTTTAAATCTCTTCTGTCAGGTAGATAGCGGCTTTGTGAAATGACGCCATAAACATTTACAATGGGGACTGCTATGAGCGTTCCCTTCATTCCTCTAAGTTGTTTACCTTGAATTAGGCGACTAATAATCTCAGTACCATTTAACTCATCACCATGAATCGCAGCGCTAACGAACAATACCGGGCCATCTTTTTTACCGTGTTTCACGTATACCGGCATCGACATTTCGGTGTCGGTATACAGCGCAACGGTGGGCATTTCAATGTATGCTGATTCACCCGGTTTGATGTCACGTCCTGCTATGGAAAAGCTCTGTCTCATTGTAATATCTCAACTAATATTTGCATTGTCTCAACTAATAACTAACCTTTCCCTTTAGTTTTGGTTGCGTTGGGTTTTGCCTTCTTTTCGATATGCGAAATAATCATCCCCGCTACATTTTTGCCGGTAGCCGTTTCAATGCCTTCTAGCCCCGGGGAAGAGTTCACTTCCATGACAACGGGCCCGGTAGCACTTCGAAGAATATCTACACCGCACATTGATAAGCCCATTGTCTTTGCTGCATCGACTGCTGTTTTTCTTTCAGCTGGCGATAAGCGAACTATTTCAGCCGAGCCCCCTCTGTGTAGGTTTGAGCGAAACTCACCAGGCGCAGCCTGACGTTTCATTGCAGCAACGACTTTATCTCCCACCACAAGACAGCGAATATCAGCACCATTTGCCTCCTTAATGTACTCTTGTACAAGGATGTTTGCTTTTAGACCCATAAATGCCTCAATGATGCTTTCGGCTGTCTTTGTCGTTTCCGCTAATACAACACCAATGCCCTGAGTGCCTTCCAATAACTTAATGACAACGGGTGCGCCACCGACATTCTTAAGTAAGTCATCTATCTTGTCAGGCCGATTTGCGAAACCTGTTCTAGGTAAACCAATCCCTTTTCTAGATAACAGTTGTAAAGAACGAAGTTTGTCCCGTGACCGGCTAATCGCGACCGATTCATTAATACAATAAGTTCCCATCATTTCAAATTGTCTGACGACCGAAGTACCGTAGAAAGTAACCGAAGCTCCTATTCGTGGAATGACAGCGTCATAAAGAGGTAAGGGCTTACCTTTGTATCTCACAGAAGGTTTGGCGCTGGTAATATCCATATAACAATGCATTGTATCGATGACATCAACAGTATGCCCCATCTCTTCTCCTTCTTCTTTTAGTCGGCGAGTAGAGTAGAGCTCTGGGTTACGGGATAGGATTGCTATTTTCATTGGGATACCTCCAAACATTGTCAGTTGAGCTTGTGTAAATCTGTCGTAATTTTGGGCCTGATTTTTTAAAGCGTAAAACGAAAAGAATTTGTGTTGACGACAAAATTTATTAGGTGGTCGAATGACGAAACTAGTATGACAATAATGAGGATAGTGCTATCAATCAGTTGTTTTGGAATCTACTATGATGAACGTCTTAACAATGCCTGACAGATTAACCAAGAGTCAGATAAAAGAAAGTTTTTATAGAACCTACAAGCTAGTAAACCGAGTCACTAACGGAGTGAGTACCGGCGAGGTTTTTAAGCAGGGTGAGAGAGTTGCTTATTGTGAGGGTTTAGATAGTGATGAACCATTTCAATACCTCAAGGGTGTTGTTGACAGTCATATCAGGAACGAAATTAGACTGAGAGAAAATAGCATGCCTGACCTAACAGCATGGTATCGCGCAATTTGTGAGACCCTTCCAATTGAAAGCCGCAAAACGAACGACATTATCTGTGAACTTTTTAAAGCAGGTCGCGAGTATGTTTCGCTAAGTGACTTGGCTGGGAAAGCCGAGATATCAAATACCTCTGAATTATGCTTTTTGTTGTCAAATTTAGCACGAAAAATGTGTGACTCTATACCTTATGAACCGCCCTGCCAGGGTGATGGTCGCGATGCATACCTGGCCTTAATTTGTGATAGTTCTCCTTTAGGTGATAGGGTTAGACTTAATTGTCTCTTTAGTACTATATTTAAGGACTATTGGCATAAATAGGTTAGCTCGCTGGCCTTAACATAGGCGACATCATGGACATTGAGTTATTACGTACATTTTTGGAAGTAAAGAATACGCGTCACTTTGGTAAAGCGGCTGAAAACTTATACCTTACCCAAGCAGCGGTCAGTGCTCGTATCAAACAATTGTAAAATGTATTAGGTGCGAAGCTTTTTACTCGCTTTAGGAATAACTTACAATTAACGGTGACAGGTGAGCGCCTTATTAATCATGCCGAAACAATTATCATTGCATGGGAAAGAGCTCGCCAAGATGTATCGCTACGAAAGAAACAAAAACACGTAATTTCTCTCGGTGCCACAACAGGTCTTTGGGACCTGGTGCTGCAAGACACATTGCACCGACTTCATCGCGATTTTCCAGAAATGGCATTGAGGACGGAAGCGCACAATCCAGATATCTTAACCCGGCACCTAATGGAACGTACATTGGATGTGGCGCTTATTTATGAACCAGCGAAACTCAATGACTTGGTATCTATACCCATAACCCCCGCCGAACTGATTTTGGTTAGCACGAATGCTGACGCAACAGCAGAGGAGGCAGTCCAGCAACGTTATATTGCCATTGATTGGGGTTTGTCGTTTCAAATGAGTTTTACTCAGGTGTTTTCAGATAATATATCACCTATTCTTCATACTACGCTTTCACGAATAGCGCTTGAATTTATGCTTGAATTTGGCGGCAGTGCCTATTTACCATACCGTTTAATTGAACCCTATATCGACAAAAGCCTTTATCAAGTTGCCGATGCGCCGGTCATTGCTAGACAAATCTTTGCGTGCCATCATCGAGAGAACATTCATACGAACGAGATAGAAAACATTCTCAATGTTATTAGGGCGCTTGAAATGCCTGTAGAAGACGCTCCAGAGATTGAAGTGCCAGAAATAATAGAGATATAGAGGGTTATGACATGTTAAGTATTATCCAGCTCTCTGACGATGGTAAGAGTCAAGAGCTCGAAGCAATGTCGATTGATGATCTAATTTCCGGCGACTTACTCACGAGCCAAAAGCTGTGGATTGATCTTACGACCGAAGATCATGAAATAATTAAACGTTTGCTCACAGAGCTAAATATTGACCACCTTGCTATTGAAGATACCCTGCGAAAGAGCCACCCGTCAAAAATCGAGTTTTTTGACGAGCACTTATTTATTTTGTATCGCGGAATTCGTGCCATTGAAGATGATATATCTTTCCAACATCAGTCGATTGGACTCATTGTTAAAGACAACATTCTGGTTACTGTTCACCCGGTTAAATCGGTTGGGGTAGAGCAATCTAAAAAAGCCTTGCGTAAACTCAAACATATATCTCCTATGACGGTCGCTATTCAAATAATGAAAGCAGCATCGAGTGTTTACCTCGAGAAGTTGCTTAATTTTGATACTCAACTTAGTGAGATTGAGGAGCAACTCGAAAACAATGCAAATGACCAACAGTTGAAAGAGCTGACAAAGTTTAAGTCGCGGCTGGTAAAACTGACGCGGACATTTAATTATCATACGGACATAAGTGAAGGCTTACATAAAGAAAGTGATGAGTACGCATATTTCGACAAGGCAGCTTGCGAGCATGCAATTAACGACTTAGATGATCGTTTCCAGCGCCTTTTTACACTTGCTCAGATGCACTACGATATTTGCGGAGATTTGATCGATGGTTATTTATCGATATCAGCGCATCAGCTGAATGAAACGATGAGAGTTTTAACGGTCATCACCGCTGTGTTTGTGCCACTAAGTTTTTTGGCAGGGCTATATGGGATGAACTTTGACTATATACCTGAACTCAAGGTTGAGAACGGCTATTTTTACCTGCTCGCAATCATGTTGTCGCTATCAACGGGCTTAGTTTATTGGTTTAAGAGAAAGCGCTGGCTGTAAAAGCCAACGTTCAATTGAAAAAGTTAGCACTAAGCTTGACCTATCGAAATAGAGATTTCAACTAGAGCGTACAAACAGCAAGAAAAGCTTAGTCGGCTAAAGCCAAAAACTGCCGTTGAAGGGCATTGTCGAAATGGCCTAGTTCTCCTGATTTAAAGATGTCGAAGAATTTTGATTTTGAAGCACTAAGCACTACCTTTCTGACAGTCTGTCTTCTCCACAAAGTAGACATCTGAGAGTTGTTAGATTCGAATCGGTTTGTCTGATACCTGCCAAAAATATCATTACAGAGCCGGAGGTTTGTATAACGCTCATTGCTCGGCTAATATGGATTCTAAAATCGCGTTTCAGAAAAAGACTATTAAACATGTTGCATGATTTCAATGTCCTGCCATTTCTCAGAGCATCCTTTTGTTTCTTGAGCCTTTGTTTATTTAGCGTCCAAACGACCTCGAAAGAACTTCACTTTGTCACCGTTGAGCATGCTCCGCATAGTTTCGTAGAAGCTGGGAAAGTCGTCGGAAGCGTTACACAACTGCTACATGAGATTTTTGAAACAATGGGCTATCAGCTGGAGATTACTTCGGTCCCAGCAAAAAGAGCACTTTTAATGGTGGAGGGCGGTCTTGTTGACGGGGTATATCCGTATACCTACAGCGAGTCGAGAAGCAAATCTGCATACTTTTCTAACCCTATCTCAATAATTGATACTGTATTTTTCAAAAGAAGATCGTCAGAAATATCGTGGGAGACTTTATCAGATCTTCAGCCTTATAGTATCGGGTCAAATGCAGGCTACCATTATCCTATAGCGTTCCAAGCTGCTGAGCGTGAAGGGCTCATAAAGACAGCTCCGCTGTTTTCACAAAACCCAACACTCGACAACTTAAAAAAATTGAACCGCGAGCACATCGAGCTATTTATATGCAACAAGCTGGTATGTCAGTTTTATATTGATCAGTATGCACCTTTGTTTCGGAACATTGACTATATTCCTAAAGCAGTCGGACCTATCAAGGCCTTTCATGTCGGCTTTACTCGCAAGAAGAGTGGGGCCTTAGAGTTGCGTGAACAATTTAACATAGCTCTAGATGGCGCCATAAAGACAGGTCTACTCGAAAAGATCTATAAACAGCAGGGAATCAAATCAAAAGTAAGTCGCCTGGGTTCTCAAGGTGCGAAAGGCCTAGTAATTCGATAACGAGTAACTCAGAGCTTCATCGAATCTTTAAACTGTGGAAAGGTCACGCATTTATTTTTGCGAAGCGCTAGCACCGCTCTTTTTAAAAACGTGGCATATTGCCTATTAGGAGTGATCATTAACGTCCCATAACGAGGTTATTCGCTGCTTTGAATGATACGCCACCCTAACAAACTTATTGGGTTTCCCCCCAAGAATTTGTTAGCCTAAACTCGAGTGGGCTTCGCCCTACCTCACGAGAAAATGCGCTTGAGAAGCTACTCGCGTTAGAGAAGCCGACTTTAAAAGCAATCTGTTCAATGCCTTCAGGTGTACTGATTAAGTATTCCTTAGCTCTATCCATACGAAGTTGATTAGATAGTTTTCTCCAGTTTGTCCCTTCTTTTGTTAGATAGCGTGTAAGCGTTCGTGATGAAATATTGAGCGCTTTAGCCAGTTGTTCTTTGCTCAAGTCTTGGTAGCCATTTTCCTCGAAGTAGCGTTGTGTCTTTGATTCAATGGTAAGCATATCAGGTAGTTGATCAACATATTTTTGGATTCGTTTGGTTAAGATTTTTTCCATCATACGGTTACCTAATGGCATGACGATATCCATTACACGTATGTCATTGAGCAAATAATTATCGTTTTGCTCGAACTTAACTGGGCAGCGATAGTATTCACCTATCTCTTCCATTCCGGGTAGAGGCTCTCCTTTAAACCCAACTTCTACGACAATGTCAGGAATATCGTTGTACAAGGTTTCCTGAAATGAGATGGCTGAGCCCATATCCCTCCCTAGAACGAAAGAGACGCTTTTATCACACAGGCCTCTACGATAATCAAAAGTCGTCTTTACCGAAGACTTATAGATACGTGGTTTTATGATTGAAAAATTCAATTCACCATTTAAATGCTGTGAGGCGAAGTTGATAATAGCTTTTGGTGTTTTACAAGCAAGAAGGGCTTGCCCCATCAAACCGAATGAGTTTGCATTGCAATGTAAACCAACATCAAAGCCTACTCTAAAAGGATGAGTGGGCATACAAGCAAGCAAATTTTTAATCACACGCAATTCTTGGTCTAAGGACGGGTCACTATGTTCAAGGCTTTCGAGTGTAATACCAGAGCCCTCCAATACTCGCTTAGTGGATAGGCCTTTAGATAAGGCATATTCAAGCAAGATTGTCACCTGACCGCTTCCCCAACCTGGAAAACGAGCATTAGTATTCATTGTATTTATTCTTTTGTTAAACCGTAATACGACTTTTCCTATTATGCAGCAGTTAAGTTCTATTTAATCTCTATTAGGCACTCAAAAACTGAGAGTTTATTCACATTTCAATCTAACTGTCTCATTTGGTAAACGATTTGTCTTATTAAAGGATGTAGCATGTGTTCATCAATACATACTATTTATTAACAAAAGAGGTATGAAATTGATAAGGAGTATCGAACTTACAAACGATCGTACTAACACATATCTAGTTAAGATAATAAAAATAAGGATAAAAATAATGAAGTTAATTAAAACAATTCTAACAGCAAGTATTGCCGCAAGTGTGCTTGTCCCGGCTGCACAAGCTAATAATGATGGATATATCCCCGCACTTAGTTTTGTTGCAGGACTGTTGAACCAAGGTATCTTTCCGACCTCTGATGCCTACACAACAAATGATGACATCATTGTGGAGGCAAATGATGGTGTTGACTTGGCCGCCAATGTCTTTGTTCCTAATGACCTGTCAGAACCAGCACCAGCCATCATTTTTGTAAATAGCTGGGCTCTGAATGAATATGAGTATTTAACACAAGCAGGAGAGTTAGCAGAAAAGGGCTACATCGTTTTTAGTTATAGCACTCGAGGTTTCGGCACATCAGAAGGCATGATTAATACGGCTGGCCCAAAGGACATCGATGATTTTAGCCGTGTGATAGATTACCTTATCGAAAACTATAACGTAGACCCAGAGAGAATAGGGAGTGCGGGTGTTTCCTATGGTTCAGGTATTTCTTTGATTGGCGCAGCACACGACCCTAGAATAAAAGCCGTTTCAGCAATGAGTGCTTGGGGCAGCTTGGCAGATTCGTTATATGGAAACCAAACACCTCGCTTGGTCTGGGGTGAGCTACTAACACTAAGTGGCAACTTACTCGGAAATCTGGACCCAATTGTCGAGCAGCACTGGTCAAATATCAAAAATCAGAACTTAAGTGAGATTCCTGCTGTTATGGAGTGGGCGGGTGTTCGCTCTCCATCCAATTATGTTGATGAGCTTAATACCAATGGTACGGCAGTTTATATCGCCAAAGCTTATGGTGATAATTTGTTCCAACCTAACTCATTAATGAGTATGTTTGAACAGCTTACCGGGCCAAAACATATTGATTTGGTTTCAGGTACTCATGCTTCAGCAGACTTACTTCCTCCAGTCATCGGTGCGGAAGCCTTACCTTGGACAAGTACCTATCAATGGTTTGATCATCACTTAAAGGGTGATAACACGCCGATAGCAAGCGCTAAACCCATTACAATGAAAGTGAAGTTTGAAGATCAGTACGATAGCTTTGACCACTTCCCTATAGAAGATTCCAGTACAGAAACCTTTTACTTACACCCTCGCTCAGCCTTCGATGATGGTGATATGGAGAGCTACCCATACTGGAGCTTCTTCGGCAGAGACAACACAATCAATGCTTGGGCCGGTACCTTATTTAGCACGCAGATTCCGCTGTTATCACAAATTCTTGAGCAGTTAGAGGTGCCTATCTTAGCGAGTATTCCAGCCGCCTCGGATATTAGAAGTATCCATTGGAAATCGAGCTGGCTGAGCGAAGAAATGCAAATACGTGGGAATCCTTCAGTATCACTACAGATACAACCAAAGCACGATGAGATCCAGCTAGTTGCTTATCTTTATGACATGAATGCTTTGGGTGTTGGAAAATTAATAACTCATGGCGCGATTACATTGCCAGACACAAACTCCGGCGAAAAAATTTCTGTCGACTTCGATCTAGTAACGACAGCATACGATGTACCCGCGGGTCATCGCCTTGTTCTAGCTGTTGATACCAAAGACCCACAATATCAATCTCCAACGGGTGTCGATTACTTTGTGGATTTTGAATATAGCAGCAATAAACAGTCAACTTTGAAAGTGCCAACGCTCTAATTATACATCCTGAAATTGTTTACCAAGTTAGAGGCATATCTTGTTACTGAGATATGCCTCTTTATTATCTAGATAATTCCTACCACGATAAGTTCACATTCTCGATTGAGTGTCTTATTCGCCAAAGATCCTGTCCCATTGGCGGATGTTAATAAGCTTCTTCTAGATTTATTCTATTTTTAGACACTTTAACTTCTACTAGAAAGAAGGTGAAAGCGTCAAACGAAAATGTGAGCCCGACGATTTCTTGGGCTATCACGTGTAACCAAGAGTCAGGCAGGTTAGCTGTTAATACATACCCCTTCGAAGCCCATATTGTGATTTGATTAAGACAATAATCTCTTTAGGCGACACTTTTAAGCTTTCGTTGATTGCTGAAGGTGTAGAAACGAAAGCACAAGAGAGTGAACTAATTAAACTGGGCTGTATTCAAGCTCAGGGTTATCTTTATTCAAAGCCTGTCGATAGCATTGTATTTCATGAACAATTTATCGCTTCTTTAACATAGGGTGTGGTGATTAACAGCGGGTGTGATTGACCTGTGGAAAAGAAGGTCTAGCGGAGACCTTCTTTGTTAGGGCCAGGGAGACGGTTGCTGTTGTTAATATGTTGTATAGCGTTAAGCCAGACTATGCGTAATCGTAATCACCAGCTGCATTTATGGCGGCCTGGTATGCGGGCCTAGCATGAATACTGGCAACATAATTGCTAATATTAGGATGTGTTTCGGGAGTTGCCAGGCCTCTTGCGCAGGCTGCTTCTAGTGGAAAAATCATTTGAAAATCAACACCACTCAAGGCATCACCACAGAACCAAGAACGTCCATTTAAGTAATGATTGATATAGCTTAAATGTGTGATTAAATTTGGCTTTATAAAGGTAGAAATTGCTTTTTCGGCGATCTTTTTTGCAATAGGTCTAGCAAAAAAAGGCATCGGGCTGGTTTTAACCTTATCAAATACAAGCTTCATAACGAGATAAGGCATCAATGAACCTTCAGCATAGTGCATCCAGTATTGGTAGTTTAAATATTCTTCAGTGTTGATTTCCGGCTTTAGATTTGGAGCGTACTGATTCACTAGATAATCGATGATAACCGCAGACTCTGCAATTTTATTTTCGCCATCTTCCAAGATCGGAGCCTTACCAAGAGGGTGCACTTCCTTAAGTTTTTCTGGAGCTAGGTAGGTAGTAGGGTCTCGCTGATAGGATTCTATTTCAAAGTCTAGCCCTAACTCCTCTAAGGCCCAAATAACGCGTTGAGATCGTGAATTATTCAAGTGGTGCAACTTAATCATTTCTACATCCTATATACTATTAGTTCATAATAAGAGTTATAGTATTATTTCTATATCATTGGTTCTTGTACTTTCTGATTTAAATTATGTACTTTCGGGTAAGATATGTTTTGGATGAAAAAAACGCTTATAAGAGGGGCGATAAAAGAACATGCACATAATATGCATGAGTTTCTCGTCTGCTTGAGTGGGGGCTTATTAATTGAAGATAGTCTAGCAACATATACACTAAAACAAGGAAGCGCGATCTTTATTCCTTGTAATATGGTGCATAAAATTACCATTTTTGATGGCGAGTCAGCATGTAGCGAAGTACTGCTTGCTTGTATCAAACCCGCCACACTCGACTTAATGCGTTCGCCATGCAATAACGACTTTATAGAAAAACTAAAGCAAGAAACGACACTGTCTCATTCCAATAATGATCAGGGCGACAATCTAGAAAGATGCATTCAAGAAGTTGATGCACTCTCGATGTCACCTTCTCTTTTGAACCAATCATTTGCGGAAAACTGCTTTATAAAAATGCTGCTTCTACATATGGAGAGGCTGCATCAAGACACAGCTCTTTCTAAAATCAGTTTCGATCATATTGATCACATTACTGCATGGGTCAGACGGCATTATGTCGAAGATATCAATTTAGATGATTTGAGCAAGAGGTTTTCAGTATCTCGGAGCCAGCTTACACGAAAATTCAAGCAGAAGTATGGGTTCAGTCTAATTGAGTTTGTTCTGCAACTGCGTTTCGATGATGCTGCAAAGCAACTCGCGTTTTCTAAAAAGGACATTACTCGCATTGCCCTAGACATAGGATTCAATAATCTCAGTCACTTTCACAGGCAGTTTAAAAAACGTTTTGGCATGACGCCGCTTTCTTTTCGTAATATGACCGCTCAATCGAGTTAGACAATTGCTTAGCCAAGTATTTATAACAAAACAGAGTTTCATCACATGGTCTAGACTGTTCGTTCTAAACTCTAATAATGTTGCCAGTTAGTTTTATTTTCGCTTATGTCTACAAATCTTTATACATTCGATCGGGGTTTTATCTTCATCGTGACATGGCTGTCATTTAATATCTGTCAGGCTGCTGGAATTGTCGATATAACGCTTCAAGATCAAAATGGCCAAGCACTTGTCGATGGTGTCGTTTATTTTCAAGTCGAATCTGAATATGCTTCCTTGTCTGGCAATAAGCGTATTCCATCGAACTTGATAATGGATCAGAAAAATAGGCAATTCGCCCCTCATGTATTGATTGCTCAGGTCGGTGATTTAGTGAGCTTTCCGAATAGCGACAATATTAGACATCATGTTTATTCGTTTTCAGAGCCAAAGCGCTTTGAAATAAAGCTTTACGCCGACAAGCCGGAATCTCCTATCAAGTTTGAAACGCCAGGCGTCGTGGCACTAGGGTGCAATATACACGATTCAATGCTTGGGTATATTTTGGTTATAGATACACCTTATGCAAGCAAAACAGACAGTAAAGGTCGAGCGAGTTTGGCTGTGCCGGAAAAAGTGCCATCAGAGTTTTTTGTATGGCACCCTCTGTTAAAAAACACTGCAAAGCCTCTTAAGGTGTCTGAGTTTGATGTGAATTCTCCACAAACCGTAGTCATTGAGATCAAATCAACGAAAAATACTAAGTTTAATAAGAAGCGCTGGCGCTGACGACCAAGTGAGATAGAAGAATGAATTATGCTCCGAAATTCTGTATTGCATTAGTAATTTTGATCTTGTTTTTTACAAGCTCTGTTAATGCAGCGGGTAGTAAGTTATTGGGTACTTCGGGTGTTACCTCTATCGAAGGTAGTGCAGGAGGAGGTTTAATTCCTTGGGCGCCGTTAGGGGGGTACGCTACTAGAGACGAGCTAGGTTTCAGCATAGTCGCAAGTGAAGTGGACGTTGATGATTATAATATGAGCGTGCACGGAGCTTTGATTAATTTTCGAGACCGTATCGAATTCAGCTTCGCTCATCAGGACTTTTATGTTGATGCATTATCGCAATCGGTGAGACAAAATATTATTGGTCTGAAGGTTCGACTTTTTGGCGATTTGGTTTATGACACATTACCGGTAATCAGTATCGGTACACAGCAAAAAAGACTCATTGATGCGGGTGTGATCAATCTTGTTGGCGCTAAAGATAGCAGCGGAACTGATTTCTATCTAAGTGCTGCAAAAGCGTGGATCGACGGATTGTTTCATCATACTAGCTTTGTGAATGCGAATATTCGCTACAGTAATGCAAATGAACTCGGTTTGCTCGGTTACGGCGGCGATAATGCAAGGTCTAAGTTTTTATTCGAAACAGCGCTGGGCGTTTTCGTCGGTAACAACGTTGCTTTGGGTGTTGAGTTTAGGTTCAATCGATCGCAGATGAGCAAATTTCTAAACTAGTTCTCGAGTATGAGCATCGTTTACAAAGCTTTGAGGATCAGCTCAGCCAGAAAAGTTCAGACATTGATGATAACCGAAAAGCGCTGGCGCTTACGCAAGAGGTTCAATCTCTTTGGCTCAGGGCGGGACAAGATACAAGCCCCAGCAATCGAATCTCAAGTTATGATGACATTTTGAAGATCAAGCCCGATGACTGTGAAGCTTTGACCTACAAGGCGGATGCGGTATTAGAAATCAATGAGCCACAATGGGCCGCAAACCTATGCCAGCAAGCTTTAGAGCTTGATCCTGACAATGGACATGCATTTTATCAGCTTGCCTGTGCTTATACGGCACTGCAGCAATATGAGGAGGCGCTTTCCTATTTATCTAACGCAATTGCTAAAAGTGATAGCTATCGAGATGAGGCTACTAAGGATGACGCTTTAAAAGCGTTGCGTACGCACCCTTCGTTTGAGGAAATGATAAAAAATACACTAGAAGATCTATGACAGCCGGTATTCTGAGCCTTAGAGCAAATAGCTTCCTGTTAGTTGTAGCAATGCTGCTGGGTTCAACATTTTGTGCGTCTGCGCCAAAATATTCAACGCTGGATATATATCAGTTGAGTAGAGAAGTGTCCGCGCAAACTGGCTATACCATTATTTTTAGTCCGCGAGTTAGAAGTCAAACAAAAGTTTCGATGTTGCTCAGCAAGAAAATTAATCCAGAGAGCCTTTATAGTATTTTTTTATCAGTGCTTAACGTTCACGGGTATGCTGCTATTCGTGATGCAAATCTGATCAAAATTGTACGAGAAAGGAAGGCTCGGTATATGTATTCCAGTGACTAAAACCCAAACCACATACTTTACCTATTTGTCGTTCCGTGAACCGTTAAGGTGAGGTGTTTCTAAGCAGTTTTATCTTTTGAAACTATTATTTGCGTATACTTAACAATACAGAAATGGTGAATTTATATTCAAATATGGTTTGACTTTGTTTTGCATTAATAAAACCAATACTTGAGCAGCACGCCTTGTGGTGTATCTCGCCATTGCCGTGTGACAAGGAAGCCTTGTATCGAATCACTCATGTAAGAGGCTTAATGAACCAAGTCATTCAGTCGGCGTTCTGTGATGATCAGGGAGATCATTTTCTTCATTTTGTCTCTAACAATCTCGGCTTCTTTATGGAGTTGCTGATTGCGCTGCTCCTTATTGTCGCTCAGTGTTTTCAAGCTTAGGCTTGGCTGGTACCGTGCAAAGCTCATATACAGCTTGGGAATCTTCTTTTTGACCGGCTTGGGAATACTAAGTGTTCTTGAATGCTTAATCGTCTCGTGCATATGTTGAGGAAGCCACTTGAATAGAGGCTCTAAGCGTCGGTCTAACTTAATTGGCATGGCCCAGCGATCAGAGCCGTGATGGACGGCGATTAAAACCGGGCACTGGTTAACGAGTGCCAGCTCAATAAAGCGAGGGCTGAGAAAAGGAAGCACCGCAACGCCGTCGCCAAAATTACACAGCTCGCCCTCGGGCATAATAACGCAATCAGTAAAGCCTTCTTCTTGTAATAATACACAGGCTTCATCAAAACCTACTCCGTGGTTAATCTGCGTGAGAAAGCTAAGTAATTGTTTCGCGATGGGCAGCTCGTAAAACTTTCGCCAGGTGATACCGAAGGGCGAACGCTTCTCTCCACCATGCTTTTGCATGGAATCTGCCAGGCCAACCAAACCTGCCAGCGCACCCATCATCGGCCCATGATTTAGCGCGATAATTAAACGCGGCTCCTGAGCCAGAATCGTATCAAGGTCTTCAGAGGACTTCGCTATTACGACATCTTTGATATAAAGCGTTTTGAGTAAGCGTTTAACGAAGTGGAAATCTTTGACGGTTCTCATAGAGTGCTTCGGTTTTGGTTTAGAGCTTCTATTCTAACCTCAATTGGGAAAAGGGTTGAGAAAATTTTCGCTCTCTCTTTTATAACCAATAGGAGGTAAGTCATTACCTACTCTTATCAGCCTAAGCTTGCCAATAATTGATCTAAGTCAAACGAGATTGATTCCTATTAAGCTTCAATGGTATTCATTAAGTTCTATTGATAGCCTTTAGATACGAATCATTCCTATTATTGTTTGTGAGGTGAATCTTGATGACGCAAAGCTTAAGTATGGATCGATTATCAGAAGGTCAGAACGCAACCATTACACAGATCAGTGGCGGTAAAAGCCTTGCCAGAAAAATGATAGGGCTTGGTTTGCGTGTGGGTGGTGAGGTCTGCTTGCTCCAACGTCGCCGACACGGTTTGGTTCTCGCAAATCGTGGAACGAGAATCGCCTTGGGCGATAGTATTGCCCGTCATCTTAAAGTTTCTCCTTGCTAGCAGCTTCAGAGGCCTAAGCCTATGTTAACCATCGCTCTGGGTGGCAACCCTAATTGTGGTAAGTCAGCCCTTTTTAATCAATTTACAGGAATTAGACAAACCACAGGTAATTGGCCTGGCGTAACGGTTGAGCGCAAAGCAGGGCGAACAAAGTTGCTAGGAGACGAGGCAAACGTTGTCGACTTGCCAGGTATTTACTCGCTGGATGCATCGTCTCTGGATGAAAAAGTTACCCGGGACTATCTTCTCTCTGCCGACGCTGACCTGATCGTTAATGTGGTTGATGCCTCGAATCTTGAGCGTAACCTCTATTTCACTGTGCAATTACGAGAAATGGGCGTTCCAGTGGTCGTGGCGCTGAATATGATGGACGTTGCCCGCAAGCGTGGCATTAGTCTCGATGTTGAACGCTTAAGCGAAGCCTTATGTTGCCCGGTGGTGCCTATCGTCGCTGTGACAGGGGAAGGCTTGAAAGGTTTGGCTAGCGCGATCAAGTACGAGTTAAGTTCCAGCGAGCAGAACTCAATCGAGCTGGTACATGAAGACTTGGTTGAGCAGGCAATCCTATCCGTTTCCGGCTATCTACCAGCTACTGTTAAAGCAAACGAACAACGCTGGGTCGCGACTAAGCTTTTGGAAAATGATAGCGCTGTATTGGGCGCAATTGAATCGGCTGGTCAAAAAGAGCTGCTATCAAGGGTTTCCCATTGGCAGAGCAAGATTGAAGAAAGAACCGGGGAAGACGTCGACATACATATTGCTGATGGGCGCTTTAATCATGCACATTGCTTATCGCAAGAGGTAATAAAGGAAGCTGGTGTCGTGGGCAAGAATCTATCTGATAAGATAGACCATATTGTACTCGGGAAGCGCTTGGGAATCGGTATATTCTTACTGGTTATGTATGCGATGTTTACCTTTACGATCAACGTTGGCGGTGCCTTTATTGACCTCTTCGATATGGGCGTGGGTGCAATTTTTGTTGATGGCACTGCGCATCTGATGGGGCTGCTTGGCTTGCCTGAATGGAGCAAGGTGTTTTTGGCAGATGGTATTGGAGGGGGCATTCAGGTTGTCTCTACCTTTATTCCTATTATTGTTTGCTTGTATTTGTTTTTATCCGCACTTGAGGATAGCGGCTATATGGCACGCGCAGCCTTTGTGATGGATAGAGCTATGCGTAAGATTGGTCTGCCAGGTAAAGCCTTTGTACCGATGATCGTTGGTTTTGGTTGTAATGTTCCCGCTGTCATGGCGACGCGAACCCTGGAAAACCAGCGAGAAAGAAAGCTTACTATTTTGATGAATCCTTTTATGTCATGTGGTGCGCGTCTACCTGTATACGTATTGTTTGCGGCGGCCTTCTTTCCTGACAATGGTCAAAATCTAGTGTTTATTCTTTATTTGGCAGGTATTGCTGTTGCTGTTCTAACGGGTTTAATTATGCGTAAAACCCTTCTTCAGGGCGAAAGCAGCGGTTTTATGATGGAGCTGCCTCCTTATCACTTGCCCACCTTAAAAGCCGTATTATTAAGAACCTGGGATAGAGTAAAGCTTTTCATCCGCGATGCCGGGAAGGTGATTGTTCTGATGGTGCTGGCGCTAAATGTGCTCAACTCGATTGGCACGGACGGCTCTTTCGGGAATGAAGATTCTGAAGACTCGGTCTTAAGCGAAGTGAGCAAAACGCTTACGCCGATGTTCTCTCCTATGGGCATTAGTGAAGAAAATTGGCCTGCTACGGTTGGCATCTTTACCGGGGTCTTAGCTAAAGAAGCCGTTGTGGGCACCTTGGATTCACTATATGGGCAATTAGCGAGCGAAGGTGAAGCGCAAGAGCAGGGCTTTGATCTGGGAGCTAGCCTGAGTGAAGCATTGGCAACAGTACCGGAAAACTTTTCTGCTATAGGGGATATGCTGTTTGATCCCTTAGGCTTAGATGTGGGCGATATCAGCAATATCGATGCCGCCGCTGAAGCACAGGAAGTGAGCCGTGGAACCTTTGGCGAAATGGTCGAACGTTTTAATGGCCAAGCAGGCGCTTTCTCTTATCTGCTATTTATTTTGCTCTACTTTCCTTGTGTGGCGACGATTGGTGCAATTGTCCGCGAAACCGGGCGTTCCTGGGCGGGCTTTGTTGCATTGTGGACAACAGGTGTCGCCTACTTTAATGCCACCGCGTTTTATCAACTTGCGACCTTTACTCAGCATCCTATAAGTTCTGCCGCACACTTAGCCGTTATTTCAGCCTTGTTTGCTCTGGTCATAGTGGTTTTAAGAAGACAGGGCGATGAGGATGAAGCTATCGCGTCCAAGCTTCAGCCTGAGGGTGCTTTATTATGATTTTGTCTGATATAAAAGCGTATTTGCAGCAGTGTCAGCAGGCGAGTCTGGAAGATATCGCTTTGCACTTTGACAGCAGTGTCGAGGCCGTTAGAGGGATGCTGGATATTTGGCTTAGAAAAGGGCGGGTAGAGCATTGTCTGGCGAATGATATTTGCGGAATATCATGTCGACAGTGCGACTCGCCATCGATGCAAATCTACCGCTGGAAGGGGGGCGAGTCTTCGTTAGCAACGATCCCTCTCAGAATGTGTGACTAGTGCTATCGTAAGGCGAGTCGATTACTTAGGCATGATGCACTCTTCTCGATGAGGAGAGGTATGGCAGCGTATTTTCCATAATAAGGATAAAGCGCGGGCATCAAAGCGATCTGTAACCTTAAGCGTTAAACGAATATTCTTGTAGAAATCCTCTAACTCATCTTTGGTCGACTGGTCGGTTCTGATCCAATATTTTTTGGGGATCTGTTTTTCGGCATTGTTAATAAGGGTGGAAATATTATTCATCCGGTTAACAATATAGTGGCGCATTTTAGTACCGAAGTCTTCGCTAAACTCAGACTTGATAGAGATAGCCTGGAGCATGCCGTAAAACAAGCGTATATCAAGAATTCCCCCTCGCTCGCCAAGACCTTTATATAGTTCGAAGGTGTTATAGGCTAGCGCGGGCATGAGGACGATATCCAGTCCTCCATTGTTAAAATGCTCAGAGAAATTTGAAAGTGTCACCTTGATAGGAACCGCCCCCGAGAGTTCTGCAAACATGCGCGTTTGGATGTCGCCATTTAGCACCGCAAGAGTTTTACCCTTAAAGTCATTGATTCCTTTAATTTTCTTGTCGTTTACGAAAGCGAACATGGAGCCAACGGGTAGTGAAGCGACGACTTCATAGTCACCGTCCGACATTAATTCAACGGCTTTTGGGGAGGTAATGGCTGCCAGAGTTTTATGAAGTTTTCGTTCCGAGGTAATGCCGCCAATGGCATCGAGAGTGCCGGCAAATTGTACAAAGTCTCGTGACAGAATTGCAGTAACGATGCCGATATCACACTTACCTTCCTTAAGATCTGAAGCCACAAGATTTTCATCTTCATAAGCAATAAATGACAGGTCGAGCCCCCAGGTTTGGGCAATCGGGGTAAGGTCTGAGAAGAATGCAATGACTGGGCCGTTCTGGCCAACTGGGTCCCATGTGCAAACAGTTTTCTGCTCGAGTTTTGCTGAATGAGCGCTGACGCAGAAAAGAGAAAGTAGCGATATAATGAAAAATCTAGGGAACATTGTGAAAAGCAGTCCGTATTTGCTTCGGTGTAAAAAATATAGGCGCTATTGTATCGCAGCATTGAAAGCTATGCAGTGAATCAGGTCGAATTCTTTGCTTAACGACGAAAGAGACTTTATATCCGTTTCACAACTATGACTTAAAGCACTTAACAAATTACAGAGGAAGGTTTAAGGTTCCGCGCTATAGACTTGGAGTAAGAGAATCTCCTGGCGAGTGATGTAATATGGATAGAATACGCAAGAGGTATGGATGAGTAGGGCTGTTTCGAGTATCAAGGGTCGCTGTATGCGCGAATGCAGGAAGAGTCTTCGTCTTGTTATATATTGCGTGTTGGCTTGTGCATCCTCGTTGGTTGGTGCCGAGCCTCCCGAAGGGCTGGACTTTATTGGTGGCTATTATGAGAAAGGTGAGTATAAGTGTTATGCGGAGCCTTGCTTTACAATTCATAAAGGAACCGAGGCAGCTGCTGCGAAAGACCGGCCTTTTTCCCCAAGAGATTGGCAACCTAGAACACGAAGTTGCCAAAAAGCTTATACACAAGCGCTGGCAACAGCGAGTACAGTCGATATTCGCTATGCCAAAAAAGGTGACTGTGTTTTCGTTGTCGAAGGCGAATGGCTTGACCCCTATACCACCGAAGTTATTACTGAGTTAGGTGATATCGCACTAGATCAGTTGGTGAGCTATAGAGAAGCCCACCGTTACGGTGGTGCGTACTGGTCTCATGCTCAACGTATGGAGCTGGTGAGCGATTCAGATAACATCGTGCCGGTAGCTTCCATGAGCAAAAAAGCCCGCGCAGGGAAGTCGCCGACCCAGTGGATGCCCGAGAACAAAGCTTATTGGTGTGACTATATCGTGCGCCGAGAGATTATTCAGCGCAAGTATAAGCTTTATCTGCCAAGAGAAGAGCGCGAATTTCAGCAGGAAATTAAAAAACTCTATTGCAAGTACTAGCTGAAATGATAGCGGCTCAGTGACTATCTAAAGGCCGGTTATAAGCGCTTATTTAACAGGGAAATAAGTTTCATTGGTAGTTCTGCTGAGGCTAACACTTCTCCATGACTTGGAATTAAGATTGCTGGTTGGTCATTGTCTATTTGCTTCAATGCCCACTGTTTAAACGTGGCCTTATCGTCAAGAAGAAACCACTTGATCACTTGACTCATTTTTAAACCCGGTGCAGCGCCAAGCACTTTCTGCATGACTTTTGCAATCGGCTGGTTAGACATGCGTTCATAGTTCAAAAAGCTATCACAAGTAATCCATAAGCTGGTTTGCGAGTCTTTATCGTGCTTTTTAAACCAGGCATCATGACCCCGGTGACCTGGTGGAATCAGTACAGAGTAATTAAATGGCAGTGGCGGTAACTCACTTTCCAGTGCAGTGATATCGCTTTCTGAACTAGCTACCCCTTGTTTAACTAAACGCTTGATCGCCCCTTTACTTGCATACAAGCGATGTTTCGGAAAAGCATCTCGCCAGGCTTGAACGCCCATATAGTGAAAACTGTTTGGCATCACCAGGTGCATGCAGAGCTCTTCATTTAGCCATTCTTTGGGAAAGGCATCGATCAAAGATTTACCAGGGCTGATAATCACGATGTCTGAATCACTTGTTTTGATCGCGATAGAGTTTGAAACAAAGTTTGGCACAATATACTGACCAACTCTGATTTCCGGGTGTTTTTCAATCTCGTGCCATAAATTCTTTTGCATCTGGCCGTGTTCCTTAGTCTAAAGAGAAGCGAATTGGCGAACATAATATGAACTAAACGGAGCATAGTAAATAACGATCTAAGCAACCCGCTACTTCGCTAAAGCCCTATCAGGCGATATGCGGTTCTTCTAACAATAAATTGATATAGATCAAGACGATGTTTTGTTGTACTCGAATGGACTTGCTAGACTCGAAATAACGATGAAAGTTTTGTCTGGCAATTGACTAACTGAAGGAAAGGTTTATGAGCGATAAAAAAGTTGCGGTGGTGTTGTCTGGCTGTGGTGTATTCGATGGCTCTGAAATATATGAAGCAACACTGACATTGTTGGCACTTGATCGAGCAGGGGTTGCGTATCAGTGTATGGCTCCGAATATTGATCAGATGCATGTGCTTAATCACATGACGGGTAAAGAGATGAATGAGACTCGGAATGTACTCGTTGAGTCTGCACGCCTGGCTCGCGGAGATATCATCGACCTGTCAGAGGCTAAACCTGAAGATTATGCAGGGCTTATTTTCCCCGGAGGCTTTGGCGCGGCTAAAAATCTATCCAACTTTGCGGTAGCGGGTACCGATATGGAGGTTAATTCGCAAGTCGCTGAGTTTGCTCAGGCCTTTCACCGTCAACAAAAAGTAATTGGGCTTGTGTGTATTGCGCCGGCATTGGCGCCGAAGCTGATTGGCCACGGAGTGAAGTGTACAATCGGAAATGATGCCGATACCTCTGAGGCAATCACTGCTATGGGTGGAGAGCATCAAACCTGCGCCGTTGATGATTGCGTTATTGATGAGGCCAATAATACTGTGTCCACTCCTGCCTATATGCTGGCGAGCCGGATTAGTCAGGCAGCTTCAGGTATAGAGAAGCTGGTTTCTATAGTCATACAGCGTTTGTAGCTTTAGCGTGATTGAAAGACTCTTGCAAGCTCGGGCATGAGTCGTTAATGTTGCTCATAGAAATTGAGTCTGAGACCATTATCGAACCAAAGAGAGAAAACACGTGAGTAGTAAGTTTGTTATTCCTGAGCCGAGTTACCAAGTCATCCACCGTGAAGATATGGGTGCAAAAGTCTATGCTGCGGTGAACACGACACTGGCCACTTTTGAGGACGAGCCGCGTAAACTCTATGCTTGGCAGTTATCACTGATTCTTAAATTAGACACCGAAGATGAACAAGGCTTGACACTTCCAGAGGAAGCAAAAGAAATTGAGCCTTTTTGCCAGCAATTGGACGTTGACCTTCGAGCCGGCGGGAATGCTGTGCCTTTAGCGAGAATTACCTGGAATAAGACGCGAGAGTTACTTTTTAGAGTCTACAACCCGGTTCAAGCTGACGAATTAATAAAGAGTATTATCGAAGCGGATACCACGCCACGCCCCTTCAGCTATACAATCGACCCTGATGAAGATTGGAAGATGTCAGAGGTTTACCTTAAGAGCTTTAGGTAAAAGCGTTTCAATGGGGTCAGACTCGATTGAAAACAGCAATCGTTTTGTAGGCAGTGCTTTCCTCGGCTCGCTGGTGAATCAGTACAATGTTTCTTGTTGGGTTGAGTAAGTGAGGGGTGGAACCTTCTGCCCACAACTTCTTTATGCTTGTATATGTTCAGCGCAAAGCTCATAGGCGCGTATGACCTCATCGACTTTATCTCCGTGATTAATTCGGGATTTTTTGTAGTGAGATAGAACGCGCGCCAGATACTCATGGGCAATCTCAGCTTGAACTTCCGTTTCACCCTGCCAAATTTTTCTACCCGCCGGAGATATTTCCTTCTTTAAACCACTACACGAAGAAACATGCAGTATTTCATAAAACTGCTTTCGTTCTTTCACCAGTTGTTCGTCAAGCAGAGAAA
Source organism: Oleiphilus sp. HI0043 (assembly GCF_001634935.1). Taxonomy (NCBI): domain Bacteria; kingdom Pseudomonadati; phylum Pseudomonadota; class Gammaproteobacteria; order Oceanospirillales; family Oleiphilaceae; genus Oleiphilus; species Oleiphilus sp. HI0043. The sequence goes on from NZ_LWEY01000002.1 coordinate 101,567, forward strand.
AATCGAGCTTAATGAGGTGCTGCCTAAGTGCATATTGGTGATAAACAGGGCAGAGCAGATAATCGATATCAAGGTTTTGAAACTTCTGATGAAGCTGGTTGATCAGGCTCATCGTTTCGTCACCACCTATACCAGCAATAATGACCAAATGTTTGCCTTGATGTTTGTCTAAAGGTAACTGGGAGGCATCGCTGCAATAGGTCTTCCAAGATGTTTGGTTGTTAGGAGTCGCCGGAAAGAGCTCAACTAACTTCAGGTTCAAGGCTTCAATGAGCTCTGGAACAATATCAACAAAGTGAATTGTGGGTGCGGCTTGCCGATCAAGCAGGTTGATTCCCAATAAACCGTGGTCGCAGCAGCAATCCCAGATGTGCTCGTAGTTATTTAGGCACATCTCATTGAGTTTTTTTAGGCGTTTACCGAGCTTCAAAGTTTTGATTCCATTAATAATAAAAAGGGCCGCATATTTGCGACCCTTTTTTAGTACTGCTGTAGCGCTGTTCTTAGTATGAACGCTGAGCTTAGATCAACTCAATCGCCATAGCGGTTGCTTCACCACCACCAATACATAGTGCAGCAACACCTTTAGACTTGTCTTTCACTTTCAATGCGTTGATCAAGGTAACCAACAAACGTGAACCTGTTGAACCAACAGGGTGGCCTTGTGCACATGCACCACCGAAGATGTTCACCGTTTCTGGGTCAAGACCTAGGTCAATGATAGGCATCATTGCAACCATTGCGAAGGCTTCGTTGATTTCATACAAATCAACATCTTCTTTAGTCCAGCCTGTCTTAGCAAACAAGTTTTCAATTGCGCCAACAGGAGCGATTGTAAATTCACTTGGGTGTTGGGATTGCGTAGCATGACCAACGATACGAGCAACAGGCTTAAGGCCACGTGCTTCAGCTTCGCTTTCACGCATTAGAACAAGTGCTGATGCGCCATCTGAGATTGATGAAGCATTCGCTGCAGTGATGGTACCATCTTTAGCAAAAGCTGCGCGAAGACTAGGGATTTTCTCGATGTTAGCGTTGAATGGCTGCTCATCGTGCTCAACCACAGTATCGCCACGGCGAGACTTAACGGTTACTGGAACGATTTCAGCTTTTAGCAAACCTTCTTCCGTTGCAGTTTTTGCACGAGTAAGTGATTGGATCGCATAGTCATCCATCTGCTCACGTGTATAACCTTTCTTGTCTGCAACTTCTTGTGCGAAAGAACCCATTAGACGACCTGTTTCAGCATCTTCCAAACCATCTAGGAACATGTGATCCATTGCTTGGTCACCGTGACCCATGCGGAAGCCCTTACGAGCCGTTGGCAAAATATAAGGAGCGTTAGACATAGACTCCATGCCGCCAGCAATCATTACATCGTTAGTGCCTGCCTTGATCGCATCGTGTGCCATCATCGCCGCTTTCATACCTGAACCACAAAGCTTGTTGATTGTGGTAGCACCCGTTGCATCAGGTAGGCCTGCTTGACGCATTGCCTGGCGAGCTGGGCCTTGCTTAAGACCGGCTGGCAATACGTTACCCATGATCACTTCTTGTACGTCTTCAGGCTTAAGGCCCGCACGCTCGACCGCTTCTTTGATAACGATGCTGCCTAGCTCAGGCGCAGGAACAGTAGACAGGCTACCTTGAAGACCACCCATTGGTGTACGAACACCGCTTACAATTACAACAGAATCTTGCTTAGACATATTAGCCTCTTACGTTTTACTCGTGGCCGAGCCACAAAGAGTGCACCCTCGTGAGGTGCCGGAAATACAAACGAAGCCAAGGATAGTGACCTTAGCCCACCAAATCGGTCGCAGATTGTATCAAGGATCTCGTTTTTGAACCAATTTGTTTGCTGTAAGGAAAGGTAAAGGCTTGCGGTTTACCTGTAGAGGACACCAAGCAATTAGCTTACACAGAGTGCCAAGTGTTTTCGGTTTAGGTCGATAATGTGATAGTTTGAGACAAGGTATCTCCTCAGATTTAGAGTAATTAGAAAAGGTTCATCAATTAATATGGCTAACAAGCAGCTTAATGATATATCTACTCCCATAACGAATCTCGATGAACTGGCTAAATTAGCCGACTATTCACTAATGAATAACCTTCGGTGCGACCCTCAGGCGACGGCCAGTGGGGATGATTACGCGCCTCGACAAGTTTTTTCGGGACATTATGTCCCTGTAAAGCCGACGCCTATTCCTGAGCCTGACTATGTCGCTCACAGCAGGAAGTTTTTCAGCGAACTGGGTTTTGACGACAATTTGGTGGAAACGGAAGGCTTCCGTCGTTTGTTCTCTGGTGATATGTCGCATGTGCCAGAACCTATGAGACAAACAGCTTGGGCAACTGGCTATGCGCTGTCGATTTATGGCACGGAGTACATTCAACAGTGTCCGTTCCGCACAGGCAACGGTTACGGGGATGGCCGTGCAGTATCTGTCCTTGAGGCTGTCATCAATGGTCAGCGTTGGGAGATGCAGCTAAAGGGTGGTGGGCGAACGCCATATTGTCGTGGTGCGGATGGGCGAGCAGTGCTGCGCTCGAGTATTAGAGAATTTCTGGTTCAGGAGCATATGCACCAACTAGGGGTGCCAACATCTAGGTCCTTATGCCTTTATGTATCTGGCTCAGAGACCGTTGATCGCCCATGGTATTCTGAAGGTTCTTACTCCCAAGATCCGGATATTATGGTATCGAACCCGGTTGCAATTTCAACACGTGTCGCACCGTCTTTCTTACGGGTCGGGCAGCTTGAACTGTTTGCTCGTCGAGCGCGTAGCAAGGCTCATCCAAAAGCTCTCGAAGAGTTAAAGATGATCGTTTTGCATTTGATTGATCGTGAATACAAAAGTGAGATCAATGAAGACCTATCGTTCGAAGATAAATTACTGCGGTTGGCTAGCGAGTTTCGTGAGCGTTTAAGCGCGCTTGTCGCAAACTGGCTTCGCGTAGGTTATTGCCAAGGCAACTTCAATAGTGACAACTGCGCAGCGGGGGGGTATACCCTTGACTATGGTCCATTCGGGTTCTGCGAAGTGTTTGAACCGTTTTATCAGCCTTGGAGTGGTGGCGGGCATCACTTTTCGTTTTTCAATCAACATGCTGCTGCCGAGGCAAATTTTGAGAGTTTCTGCTCGGCATTGCGACCCCTTGTTGCATCGAAGCCCGATGTATTAGAAAAGCTTAATGAGATACGCTCAGGCTTCACTGCTGTGATTCAAGAGAAAATGGAATCAATGTGGGCGTCTAAGCTGGGGCTTAATAAGTTTGATGGAACGCTATTCAATCAGCTTTTAAAGCTAATGGTTCAAACCTCTGTTGACTACACCCTCTTCTTCCGCGAGCTGTCAGAGCTTCCTGAAGATGTCTCGACGCTTAAGAAAAGCTTCTATAAAGACCTGAGTGATGAAAAGGAAGAAGCATGGTCGCAGTGGTTACAGACCTGGAGAGGGCTGATAAACATTGAGGAGGGCGCCGAAGCTCTGTCGTTACAGATGAAGCGCGTCAACCCAAAATACACCTGGCGTGAATGGTTGGTCGTGCCAGCGTATCAACAGGCGATGAAAGGTGACTATACGCTCGTAAAGGAATTACAAGACGTGTTGAGCAAACCATACGATGAGCAGACATTAGAGGTGAAAAATAAATTCTACCGTTTGAAGCCCGAGGTCTTTTTCGGGGCTGGCGGTGTCTCGCACTATAGTTGCTCGTCCTAATCGAATAAGCGCAACGCGCTAAGCAATTTCAAGTACTTGTGACAATAGCCAGTGAAGACACACACTACCTGTTGCTTAGAGGTTTGCTTACTTTATTAAGGCGTATTTAGTTCTTTAAATCTGCCTTCATTTGCTTGCGAAGCACTTTGCCGTTGGCCGTTCGGGGGAACAGTTGGGTGAAGTAAATCTTTTTAGGTACTTTATATTGAGCCAAATGTTCGTTTGCAAAGGCTAATAGGCTTGTTTCATCTAGCGTGCTACTTTCATGGCGAATGACGCTCGCCACGACCAAGTTCTTATCTGGCCCGATCTCTTCTTCGAGAGCGACACAATCAGCGACGTCGGGGTGGGTTTTCAATACCCGTTCAATCTCGTGGGGTGAAATACGAAAGCCAAAGCTGTTGATGATGTCGTCACGTCGACCGAGGAACCAAACATAGCCTTCTTCGTCTCGTTTGGCGTAGTCGCCGGTGAGAAAATAGCCGCCTTTGCGTGTGGCTTGTGTGGTGTCCGGCAGTTGCCAGTATTCAATGAACAGTCCTAAGTCTTGCTCGTCGATACAAAGCATGCCTTCTTCACCGTCTTTGACTGGCTCTAAGTTCTCATCGAGTAGATGTATTTTATGCCCGGTCTGAGGGCAACCCGCAGAGCCCGGGCGAATGGGGCGAGCAGGGTGATGCGATAAATAATAAGAACATTCAGACATGCCGATAGCTTCGTAAATATCCTGATTAAAGCGGTCTTGCCATAACCCAAGCATTTCATCTGAAAGATGCTCGCCTGCACACATACAGTGGCGAAGTGTCGGTACATCTTTAGCTGAAAATTCAGTTTTCTGAATGATCTGGCGATAAATGGTTGGTACACCGATAAAGATTGTGCATTGGTGCTTGGCGATCAGCTTCGGCCAGGTTTCTGCCGTGGCATCGCCGTTATAAACAACGACGGTTTTGCCTAGCAGCATCGGGTCCATCATGGCGGTGCCGAGTACGTAGGTCCAGTTGAACTTACCCGAATGCAGAATGCGGTCAGTTTTATCGCTTTGGTAATCAAACCAATGGTAGGCCGCGGGTAAGCGACCCAGCAAAGCCCTGTGAGCATGCAATACGCCTTTTGGATAACCCGTGGTGCCAGAGGTGTAGACTAAGTAGGCCGGGTCGTTATAGCAGGTATTGACTGCGATTTCGTCATCGGATGAACTTGCTAGTAAGTTTGCAAAGCTTTGAAACTTAATCTTGCTACTTGTGCTGGCGGTCTCGGCGAGTTCGTCGATAATCAAAACATGAGCCAACTCTGACTCTTCTAGTGTATCCAGGTGTAGCTTCTCGGCCAGCGCAGCGGTGGTGATCAGCACTTTGGCACCAGAGTCCTTCGCCAGGTAATCAATCTCGTCGCCGCTAAGCAGAATAGAGCTGGGCACCGCAATACCGCCAAGCTTAACTGTGCCATAAAAGGCAATCGGGAACTCGATAACATTCGGTAGCCAAAGCATGACCCTGTCACCCTTTATCAAGCCCAATTCACTTAACCGTGCAGCACATTGGTTGGATGCCTTATCGAGTTGCTGATAAGAATAAGCTTGATGTAATTCGTTACTCTCATCGCCATGGTCAACGATGAGCGCGGTAGACTGCATATCAAAGTTGGGAATTTGAGGGCGCGTGCACGCAAGGCCTATATTGAAGTCTTTCGACAGGTCCAGATCATTGATTGTCTCGGGCTTGATAGGCGCTTGCATGTTTCGCTGTTCTCTTTGTGGAATGAGTGCTTAGTGTGAAAGGTCTAAAATAATTTTGCCGATATGGGCATTGCTTTCCATTAGAGTATGCGCCTCAACAACATCTTCGAGTGCGAAGGTTTTGGCGATCACAGGCTTAATGGTTTTGTTCTCTAGCAGCGGCCAGACTTTTTCTTTTAGCTGTTGCGCAATTGCGGCCTTAGCGTCCAAAGATTGAGGACGTAGCGTCGAGCCGGTCAGCGTTAAACGCTTTAGCATCACGGGCAAGAAGTTTACCTTGTTGATCGGGCCTTGAAGATAAGCAATATTGATAATACGGCCTTCAATCGCGGCGAGGAAGAGGTTCTTCTGAATATACTCACCGCCAACCATATCAAGAATTACGTCGATGCCTTTGCCGTCATTGTGGTCTTTGATAGTGGGCAGGTAGTCTTGTTCGTTGTAGTTCACTGCAAGCTCTGCACCCAGCGCTTCACAGGCTTTTGCTTTCTCATCGCTGCCTGCGGTGGCATAGACTTTTGCGCCCATCGCTTTGGCTAGTTGAATCGCCGTGGTACCGATGCCGCTGGTACCGCCATGAATAAGAAAGGTCTCGCCCGCTTTCAGCTGACCGCGATCAAACACGTTTGACCACACTGTAAAGAAGGTTTCTGGCAAGGCTGCTGCTTCCACCATTGAGTAGCCTTCAGGAACGGGTAGACATTGGCTTTCTGGTACATTTACATACTCGGCATAGCCACCACCGTTGGTGAGTGCACAAATCTTATCGCCTTGTTTTAAGGTAGTAACGGCAGAACCGACTTCGACCACTTCACCGGCTACTTCCAAACCCAATATGGGTGACGCATCTTTTGGGGCCGGGTAGTTGCCTTGTCGCTGAATCACGTCAGGGCGATTAACGCCGGCTGCTGCTACCTTCACCAGTACTTCATTTTCTTGAATGCCAGGGCGTTCGCCTTCAGCAACTTGCATGACATCAGGTGCGCCGAAGTTTGGGGTGTCGATATATTTCATTTTGGCTCTCTTGTTCGTGGCGAATTCGTATGAGTAGGCAAGCAATTTAAAGGGCTACCGGGTTAGGGTCAAGTTTATCAACTGTGTTCCGTGGTGATCCCATTGACATCAAACTGACACCAAAGCGTCACATTTGCTTCACACTGAATTACTATCCTGCCTAAAAACACAGGAGTCTAGGTATGGGTTTTCAGAGCTTGTTGGTTAACAAGGCAGTAGATAGTGAGAAAACAAACGGTACACTTCAACCTGCTGTCGAGCGCATGTCTAGCAATGATGGCCTTGCCGATAAAAACGGTGGGATTCCCGAGATATTACGAGCACCGCTTAGCTCACTATCTCGTTCACGAAAAACCTTAGACTCTTTCCTGCGAGATCATCCTCACCTTAAAGGTGTTGAGTTTGTCGAGCAGATTCTTCAGCACTTTGAGTTTTCCTTTCAGACGCCTTGGAATGAGAAAGAACGAATTCCGACTGAAGGCCGCTTGGTGATTATCGCCAATCATCCTTTAGGTACTCTGGATGCAGCGGCGGTATTCAAGTTGGTAAGTGATGTAAGGTCAGACGTGCGTGTTGTGGTCGATGAAGGCGTTCATGAGTTAGATGCGCTTGCGCCGATTACTTTGGCTTGTCAGCCTTACTCCGAGAATACGGCTAAAACACGTAATGTCGCTTTGAAAGAACACCTGGAGCGAGAAGGTGTGCTGATCTTTTTCCCCAGTGAAGAATTATCCCGTATTCGCCCGAGTGGGGTGACGGATACCAAGTGGCGTCGTGACTTTCTTGATATAGCTTTAGAAATGAATGCGCCGGTGTTGCCTTTGTATATTGATGCAGCAAACTCTGCTCTGTTTTACGGTGTGTCTGCGATCTATAAGCCGCTTTCTACCATGATGCTTGTGCCTGAAATGTATAAGCAAACACGCAAGACGGTTGCGATCCGTGTCGGTAAGCTTGTCATTCATGAGACCTATGCCAAGAGTGGTTTGCCAGTTAAGACTCAGGTCAAACTGTTCAAAAAACACCTCTATAAAGTGGGTAAGGGTAAAAAGGGGATATGGCAAACCCAGTCACCGGTTGCTCACCCTGAATCACGTCAAATACTTAAGCAGCTTATTGCTTCTCAAAACCGATTGGGTGAGACCAGTGATAATAAACAGATCTTTCTCTATAAGAACGAAGGAAGCTGCGCGGTATTGAGAGAGATTGGCCGCTTAAGGGAAATTGCCTTTCGCGCAGTGGGCGAGGGAACAGGTGAGCGGCGTGATATTGACCACTATGACTCGTCCTATAGTCAATTGGTCTTATGGGATGAAAATGAGTTGGAGATTGTCGGTGCCTATCGCCTGGGCAATGCCAAAGACATTATCGAACAGCAGGGTATTCAGGGCTTATACAGCGCCAGCCTTTTTGATTATGACGAGTCAATGCTTCCTCTACTAAAGCAAGGGGCGGAACTTGGGCGAAGTTTTGTTCAGCCTAAGTATTGGGGCAAACGAAGTTTGGATTACCTTTGGTATGGCATCGGTTCTTACTTAAGCAAGAACCCTGATGTGAAATACTTATATGGTCCGGTCAGTATCTCGAACGACCTGCCTAAAGCAGGTCGTTCGAGATA
>NZ_LWEY01000003.1:0-635 GCF_001634935.1 Oleiphilus sp. HI0043
GCCATTCTTAGTCATAACCAAGGGCGCACCCAGGGACTTGCCGACGGTGTGGTGATTACGCCATCCCATAACCCTCCTCAAGATGGAGGCTTTAAATATAACCCTCCTCATGGTGGGCCTGCAGATACCGATGTTACTAACCTGATTCAGGCACGTGCGAATGAACTTTTAGCTCAAGGTATGGAAAAAGTAAAAAAGGTTTCTTATTCGCAGGCTTTGGCAGCTAGCAGTACGCAAGAAATTGATTTTGTCATGCCCTACGTGAAGGACCTGGAATCTGTGGTTGATATGTCTGCCATTTCCAAAAGCGGCTTGCGTATAGGTGTTGACCCAATGGGCGGGAGTGGTATTGCTTACTGGGAGCCGATTGCCGAGCATTATGGTTTGAACCTGGAGTTAGTCAATAAGCGGGTTGATCCAAGCTTTTCGTTTATGCGTGTTGATAAAGACGGCAAAATTCGTATGGATTGTTCCTCACCTTATGCCATGGGTCAGTTGATTGAATTAAAAGACCAATATGATGTCGCCTTTGGCAACGATCCTGATTACGACCGTCATGGCATTGTGACTCGAAGCTCTGGCTTGTTAAACCCAAATCACTACTTAGCAGTCGCAATCGATTACCTTTTCTCACA
>NZ_LWEY01000004.1:0-832 GCF_001634935.1 Oleiphilus sp. HI0043
CCGCAATAGCCTGAAATATAGGCTTTACTAGCGGCCAGGCTCGCTCATCACCACCAGGCATGATAGACGGCCCATAACGTGCACCTTCTTCACCACCGGAAACACCGATACCGAGATAGTGAATATTTTTTTCAGATAATGACTCTACTCGTCGAGCCGTGTCTCGATAGTCGGAGTTGCCCCCATCAATAATGACATCACCATCATCTAGCAAAGGAAGTAGCTGTTCAATGTAGGCATCCACCACCTCACCAGCTTTTACCATTAACATCACTTTACGAGGCGAGGAGAGCTTCGCCAGCATATCCTCAAGGCTATTTGCACCTTGTATTAGCGTATCAGCAGCAAGACCCTTGATAAACTCGGATACTTTGCTCTGCGTTCGGTTATACGCAACGACCCTGACACCGTGGTCATTCATATTCAGAACCAGGTTTTGCCCCATTACCGCTAGACCAATGACTGCAATGTCTGCTTTGTTATCCGCCATAATTATCCCTCGACTATTTCTTGTTTAATGCTCGCTAAGTTTAGCTGCCGATTCCGCATCTAAATACCACTCAACACACCCTGAGCTTGCAATAATTCGTGAAAAAATATTGGCTGCCGGGTAGCTTTTAGAGACTTCTGCCTGATCGACTATTTCTCGCACGACACTTGCCTTACTCTTACCCAAGGCAATAAATGTCACTCTCTTGGCACATGATATGACTGAAGCACTTAGCGAGATTCGCTCCTGCTTGGAGCTTGGTTGAGTCGCCTGAACGGCACTCTGAGCACAGTCGTAATCTGTTTGGCCAGGAAACAATGAGGCAGTATGTCCATCTTCCCC
>NZ_LWEY01000005.1:0-546 GCF_001634935.1 Oleiphilus sp. HI0043
GTTGAAGGTCAATTATTTGAGTTTGAAGGTCATAATATTAAAGTGACTGTATCGGTTGGAATTGCAGAAATGATGATGGCGGATGAAGGCATTGGAGCATTAATCGCGAGAGCGGATAAAGCGCTATACCACGCCAAGGAAAACGGACGTAACCAGCATTTTATCTACGATAGTGGACAGGCGGAATTATAGTTATTGCGATGGATAAAGAGCTTCTGCATGTACAAATAATTAGTGCACTAAAATCGCGTTATGATATTGCGTACTCTGCTGCTAAACAAGCTTATGAAACGGCAACGCACGAAGAGAATGTTGCCGAGAACAAATATGATACGCTTGGGCTGGAAGCTTCTTATTTGGCCGAAGGGCAGGCTCGCCGGATGGCTGAAGCAGAAAACGCACTTAAAACATTTGAACGCTTAAAGCCAAAGAACTTTGGTGAAGACGATGCAATTCAATTTGGTACCTTAATTGGACTGAGAGAGCTCGGCACTGGTCGCGACGAGGCTGCTAGTGAAGTGTTTCTTTCGCCTGTTGCAGGGGGCC
>NZ_LWEY01000006.1:0-641 GCF_001634935.1 Oleiphilus sp. HI0043
AATAAACTCACAGGCCGCAAAAGCATCTGCTCTATGTGCAGAGCTTACGCCAACGAAGACAATTTGTTCGCTCAAGTGCAAAGGGCCAACGCGGTGAATGACTCTCGCTTCAAGTATCTGCCAACGTTCAGCTGCTTGTTGAATGATTTTCTGTAAGCACTGCTCTGTCATGCCAGGGTAGTGCTCCAGGAACATGCCATTTACATTAGGGCGATCTCCGAATTCCCGAACCAAGCCTGAAAACGTGCAGATCGCGCCAGTTGCTAGGGCGTGGTTGTTCCGTAGAGTCTGGTACTCATTTTCTATTGAGAAATCTTCTTGCTGAACGCTGACAGATATTTTCATACTAACCGCCTGTTACCGGGGGATAAAATGCTACTTCATCTCCTACTTTAACAGCAGTACTTGCATCGGCGATATCCTGATTGACTGAAATAATGATCCGTTCGTTAGCAAGCGCGCTTAACCAGGGTTCGCCCCGTGACTGAAGCTTGGATTTGATATCGCCAGTCGTCTGGATGCCGTCGATCTCGGTCCATTGTTCGCTATCGCAGTCGAGCTGCTCTCGCAAGCTGGCAAAAAAAAGGATATTCATAAGGTCGTCTCGTAACTTAATAATGCTTGCTATACCGGCAAAGAAA
>NZ_LWEY01000007.1:0-1096 GCF_001634935.1 Oleiphilus sp. HI0043
GAAAGTGGACACCATGATCACTCACCAGCACCAATTCAGAGTTCTTTAATGTCGCAACAGCGTTATAAGCCTCTAGACCCGACTGTTTAACTTTAGAGAAAGTCTTACCCTGGTCGGTGCTGCGTACAATCACACCTGAAAAGCCACTTAATATCACCACGCCATTTTCATCAATCGTAGAGCCGGTTAAGTTAGTCGTTGCAGGCGTAGCAACCTTATCCCATGATTGACCTTCATCGGCTGAGCTATACACATTGCCTTTCAAACCATAAATCAACACTTCTTTGACCTGAGGGACTTCCTGAATGCCAAAAAAAGAGCCTTCATATGGGCTATATAAGGTTTCCCAGCTCTCCCCCTGATCATATGAGGCGAACATTGTGCCGGCCTCACCGACTATCAAAACGGCACCAGTGGATAAAACAGCAATTGAGTTTAGGTGGTAACGGTCAAAATTCTCTAAACGGTTTGCCATCGAAAACCAGGTCTTACCACCATCCTCGGTTGCAAAAAATAAACCGTAGGCACCGACAACATAGCCTTTATCTTTGTTTTCAAAATACACTTCCAAAAGAGGGTTCGCTGGCCCTAACTGGCTATCAAACTCAGCATTCGATAGGGCGAATTCGGCATCATCTAAATCGTAGGACAAATCGTCCTGAGCTTCCTCATCGGCGGCATCGTACTCTTCCCGAAGAGCTTGATAGTCTGCTTTAGCACCGTCAAGGAGCAGCTCATTAGCTCGCTTGCCATCAAACTGAAGCGTCCAGTTTTCGCCAGCATCTTGCGTATGAAGAACCACGGCACTATGCCCCACTGCCCAGCCATGGGTATCATCAACAAAGTACATCGCTGTGAGCATCGTTGAAACAGGCACCTTTGCCTGAACCCAGTTTTCACCTCCGTCATTAGAGTAAGCAATGACGCCGCGTTCGCCGATTGTTAGCAATCGATCACCGAGAGTCGTGACATCAAGAAAAGCCGACTTCTCGACATTGTTGAAGGTTCGCGAAGGCTCATCTAAACGATCCTTTAATTCAAGCGCACTAAGTGGCCCTGCAAGCAAAAGCAATAGAAAAAGGCGGTGCAGCATTTT
>NZ_LWEY01000008.1:0-864 GCF_001634935.1 Oleiphilus sp. HI0043
ACGTGTACTAATACCCGCAGTAGAGAATGCCGTATCTTCGAATGCTTTTCGTCCAGGTGATGTAATCACCACACGACAAGGAATTACTGTCGAAATTGACAACACTGACGCTGAAGGCCGCTTAGTCTTATGTGACGCATTGACCGAAGCAGATAGCGAAAACCCGGACATGATATTCGACTTTGCAACACTAACCGGCGCCTGCCGAGTTGCATTAGGAACAGAGTTACCCGGTTTTTTTTGCAATGACGAACAACTTGCATCTTCGTTGCAGGAGTGTGGAAAGAGCAGCCAAGACCTTGTGTGGCAACTCCCCCTACACAGCCCTTACCAGGACATGCTAAAAAGCGATATTGCTGACACCCTTAATAGCGCAGCCACGGGTTTTGGCGGCGCTATTACAGCAGCGCTTTACTTACAATTATTCGTGTCTGATGACACTCCATGGGTTCATTTTGATGTAATGGCCTGGAATAATCGAAAGCTTCCTGGGCGACCAACTGGCGGCGAAGCATTTGGTATTCGTGCAGTCTTCGACCTACTAGAGCAACGTTTCAACAAATAAAACAAATTAGCTATGTTACACATTCACCCTAACTATAAACTTATGAGAAGCCCAGTATGGCGAAGAAGCTAAAAAACGAAGCTCAACTCCTTAAAGAAGCAATTCGCATCGGCACCTTATATGCCGAAAAACGTGGCGTCGCAAAATTCGAAGCTGATGACTCTCAAGACGACAAAATCGAGTACATTTACCGCTTACTAGTACACGACAAGCAGCTTCAACCTCTTGCTAAGGATGATCTGACCTTGGTGAAAATGAAGCACAAAATTGTTATGTGGCTGTATAAGCAGTTACCCGAG
>NZ_LWEY01000009.1:0-750 GCF_001634935.1 Oleiphilus sp. HI0043
ATGGCTCACCCAGAAATCTCAAATGAAGCCAGTGATGCTGTGATATTTGAGCTAGCAAAAGACTATAAAGCTGCAGGCCTTTTCGATAGAGCAGAGTCTTTATTGTTACAATTAACACAATCTAAAAGATACTCCTATCGTAGTCAGGTTTTATTACTTGATATCTGTGAGCGTGAAAAAGACTGGTCAGGCGCATTGGTCATTGCTAAAGAGATTGATTTAAGGCGTCATCCCGAAATAAAGATTCGACTGTCTCAGTACTATTGTGAGCTTGCTGAGGAAAAGCTAAAAAGTAACCAGCAAAGGGAAGCAATCAATTTATTTAAGCAGGCTTTGGGAGTTAATAAATTGTGTGTCAGGGCTTTGCTTGGACAGGCTGCGCTTGCTCAACAGGATGAGAGGTATGGAGAAGCTATTCGTTTCTTAAAGCAAGTTGCAGAAATAGCTCCTGAAGACATCATTTTAGCTTTGCCTCTTTTGTTAGAGTGCACCGTCAAGACAGAATCTTTTGATCAGCATCAGGCGTATCTTAAAAACCTTTACGAAGATACAGGGCAGATGCCAGTGATGTTGGCAGTCGTTGCTTCAATGGAAGCTCAGGGGCGTAAGGATGAAGCATTTGAATTCCTGCTTGACCAGCTTTCCAGTTTGCCAAGTCTTCGAGCATTAAACTATTTATTTAGTATGGAGGGCATGTCTGATGACATTCACCCGAAGTTGGCTCGCCAATTGATTAGAATTATATCCCGT
>NZ_LWEY01000010.1:0-681 GCF_001634935.1 Oleiphilus sp. HI0043
GACGATAAAAGTCGTAACTACACGCTTGAAGAATATTGTGAAGATATTGTCGATACTCTCAAGCAAACCTTGGACGACCATAATATTCCTCACCCAACGATTGTCACGGAATCTGGGCGAGCAACTGTCGCTTACTCTTCAATTCTGCTGTTCAATATTCTAGATACCAATATTTTTGAACCAATCAGTCTGCCCGAACCATCGCCTGAGGAGCATCAACTACTCACAAAGATTCGTGAGATAAAAGACTACCTATCGCCACGGCGAGTACAGGAGTGTTATAACGATGCGCATTTTTATCGTGATGAAGTGCGTGCTTTATTCAAGCGTGGGCAGCTCTCATTAAGAGAGCGATCAATCGCAGAAAACTTATTTCTCGATGTTCTTCATTGTATCGCAGACCTGTTAGATACAATGGATAAAACGCCACCAGACCTGGAAGACCTTAAGCTATCGTTGGCAGATATCTACTATGGAAACTTTAGCCTATTTCAATCGCTGCCAGACATATGGGCGATTGATCAACTGTTTCCGATTATGCCAATTCACAGGCTGCATGAGACGCCAACACGTCAGGCAGTGCTGGCGGATATAACCTGTGACTGCGATGGAAAAATTGATAAATTTATCAACGAATTCGGCACAGCAAAAACACTCCCATTACACCCGATTAAAGAAGGT
>NZ_LWEY01000011.1:0-1685 GCF_001634935.1 Oleiphilus sp. HI0043
CGTCGCCCTTTGTCTGATAGCCAGTTAGCTTATGCTGCGAAAGATGTTGAGTATTTGCTGACGCTTTATTCTGAGCTGCAGGCACAGCTTTCAGCCAAGTCTTTTATGGCAGCGGTATTAGAAGAAAGTGCTTCATTGGTTCAGCAGTTTTTTCAGTCTTGGGATGCACCAGAGAATGCTTATTTGAAGCTGCGTGGTGGCTGTGAGCTTAAAAAGGTGGATCAGTCTTTACTAAAAACGCTGGTTATGTGGCGTGATGACTTGGCACAATCAAAAAATATTCCTAAACCTTGGGTGTTTTCAGATACAAGTTTGATTCAAATTGCTGAAACACATCCAGAAGTTTTGTCTGACCTGAAGCGTATTAAAGATATTCAGCATAAATCTATTCGCCGCTATGGCGAGGAATTGTTGGAAATAATTGCGGAGTTTAGTGATTCAGAAATTGACTTACGCCCGATTGACCGACCGGTTAGAGGCCGGGAGCTGGATTATTACCAGAAGCTAAAAGCGATAGTCGCGCAGGTCGCCAAAGATTCGGGGATTGCTGTTCAGTTACTGGGCTCAAGAAAAATGTTAGAACGTGTTGTCATAAATGTTCGTCGGCATGGCGATAAAAGTTTGCCTAACGAGTATTTGGGATGGCGCAAGCCTTGGTTAGCAGAAAAAATGTCAAAGGCGCTAGGAATTTAGGAGAAATGATGACGCAATATACCTCGAGTACGAAACGATTTTGCTCGGTTTATAAGAGTAAAAAGAAGCAGGAAATGTACTTATACCTCGACCGAGCGGATGAACTGACTTCTTTGCCTGATGCACTGATGCAAATATTTGGGCAAGCTGAGCATGTGATGGATATGATACTCACGCCAGAAAAGAAATTGGCCCGTGCGGATGCTAAGAAAATTTTGGACGATATTGCTGAGAAAGGCTTTTATTTGCAGATGCCGCCAGCAAAAGACCCGGAAATGTTGGATTTATATAAGCCACCTAAAGATAGTTTGCACGGCTAAATTAATGACGGTGAGACGAGTCAATTGGCGGTAGATAAGTTTTTTTGGAAAGAAAAAGCCTTAGACCAGCTTTCGAAAGAAGAGTGGGAAGCTCTGTGTGATGGCTGTGGTAAGTGCTGTATGCATAAGCTCCAGGATGAAGACAGCGATGACTTGCTGTTTACCTGTATCAGCTGTGAATATCTGGATACGGATGCTTGTCAGTGTACTGTCTATTCCAAGCGAAACAATTATGTGCCTGACTGTCTTAACCTAAGTGTGACTGATTTACCTGAGGTCTCGGTATGGCTCCCTGAAACTTGTTCTTATCGTTTGCTATTTGAAGGGAAGCCGCTACCCCAGTGGCACCCCTTGATCGCGGGTAGCAAAATTATGATGCATGAAAATCACATTTCGGTGCGCTCAAAAGCAATCAGCGAAAGCCTGGTTTCAGAAGACGATTGGGAAGACTACATAATTTAGTTTGTTATGGCTGTCAGGCAGATGAACTACACTAAAAATTGCGAATTAATAATGAGATGGGCTCGCTCGATCTTGTTTAGTTGATATAGGCTTAAGGATAGATAGTTGGAAAGTTTTTCATACCTTGCTGCGTGGGCAGTGTACCTGATTTCCGCGCTCGTGATGATTGCCGTATTTTGGCGAATGACCAGAAATCTCAAGCTACGTCGA
>NZ_LWEY01000012.1:0-1035 GCF_001634935.1 Oleiphilus sp. HI0043
ATTTTTTGGAATAATTACAAATCAATATTACATTACGGCTATTATGCATCCGAACTTCCTTGTACTGCTTTACATATAATTTGGTCAATTTCATTTACATTCTTTGGCCATGAAAACAGGTTTCCGTGAGCCTTAATAACTTCTCTATTCCAGCAAGCAGTATTCAGATCAAAGTCCACCATAGCTTTAGTTAAGGCCTCACAATCGCCTGCTTCGATTAAAATACCTGAAACTCCATCCTTAACCACTTCTGGAATGCCACCTACTCGAGTAGAAACTACCGGTACGCCACAATTTGCAGCCTCAAGCAGTACATTTGGAACTCCCTCATGATACGAAGGAAGTATTAACAAACCACTTTGGCGTATATACTTTGCTGTATCAGCATGCTTTAGGGCTCCTAACATAGAAACTTTGGCCTCTAAGCCATAAGCAGCGACTCTTTCAGCCAATACCGGGCTCATAGCGCCATCACCAATAAACTTTAATAGTTTACTCCCTCCACTTTTTACATAGCCATCATACGCATCTAGGAGGTCTAACACACCTTTATCTTTTTTAAGGTTTCCGACAAATAAGAAATAAGGATTTGACGCTATTTCCTCTGGATAAAACAACTTATTATCAACACCGTTGTATACTCTGGTTACCTTAGACTTCTCAACTCCCAAGCCACAAACCTTAAGCCGCAAAGCATCAGAGGGCGTAAAAATATGCGTAGCCCCTTTGCATACTTGTTGAATCTGTTTATTTCTATTCTTATCCTCTGTCAGCACATTGATATCACTGCCGTGCACCTTAATAAAATAAGGTAGCTTCAGCCTATATGAGAGCTTTTGCGCAACAAAACCATCAGGATGCGCCCAACTACCTAGCACTGCATCAAAATCTGAAAAGGAAATTAACTCCCTCGCGCCTTTTAAGACCGACCAAAACATAAAATGACCGAAATGCTGCTGAAATAGCTTCGGCGTATACCAATAGCAAATATACTTAACTGTGTATTTAGTGCTGGCAGAATAGGAACTAATCTGC
>NZ_LWEY01000013.1:0-1183 GCF_001634935.1 Oleiphilus sp. HI0043
CAATATCAACCTTAATGGCCAGGGTTACGTAGAAATCCTGATCAAGGACCAAGGCCCAGGCCTGCCAGAAGAAATAGCAAAAAGCCTTTTTAAACCTGTTACCTCAACAAAAGGTGACGGACACTCAGGCTTGGGCCTGAGTATTACCAAAAACCTCGTCAGGGATGCTAAAGGTACCATTAGTTGTAGAAGCAACGAAAAAGGAACGACGTTTCAAATCTTTCTTCCTCAAGAAAGCCTATAGTCCATGTGTATGGAAGCGACTATAGGAGAGGAATATGGAGCAGTAATGAACGTAGTGATTACGTAGTGGTCAAGAGTTAGCATGAAAATACAAAAAACAGAGCAGAATCTAAGTCTGCAAACTGAACAAGCCTGCATTCTTATCGTCGACGATGAGTATCGCCTACTTAAAAGTCTTGAGAACCTTCTACTCAACAAAGGCTATCAAGTTGTTTGCGCACATGGTGGCCTGCAGGCCTGTGAAAAGCTATCATCAGAAGACTTTGATCTAGTTCTTCTTGATCTGAATATGGCTGATCTCAATGGTCATCAAGTGATGGACTTTATCACTCAAAAAGAAATCGATGTTGCAACAATTGTTGTCAGCGGCGAGTCTTCTTTTTCTGCGGTAAGCAAAGCTTTACGACGTGGCGCGTATGATTACTTGCGTAAGCCCTATGACCCTGAAGAACTGCTTTCTACCATGGAAAGCGCCCTGCAGAAGGTGATGCTTGAAAAAGCACACCACGCTATGCAATCGAGACTACAAAAATCTGAAGAACTTCACCGCTACATCGTTAACAGTTCTCCTGATATCGTTTTCATGCTCGACAAAAGTGGTCGATTCACTTTTCTGAACAACAAAGTAGAAAGCATTCTTGGTTATAAGAAAACAGACTTAATCGGCCGAAACTACCTGGATATTATTGAAGAGAATGACCTGGAGCGTGCCAGCTATCTATTTGAGGAACAGTTCGGTAAAAAACAGGATACCTGGTCTTCAGAGTTGCGCCTGAAAGCTAAAAAATCAGACCATACAGCGCGCTATTTTGAAGTCACTTTCTTCCCTATTGAGCGTAAAGTAAGAACCTCAGTTACAGACATTTCCGGAAAAAAGAAAACGCTTACCAAAGTGATTGGCACCTATGGAACAGCTCGTGACATTACCGAGCGAAAAGAA
>NZ_LWEY01000014.1:0-15436 GCF_001634935.1 Oleiphilus sp. HI0043
CATAGACTGAAGACAGGCACCACGACGTAATAAGTAAGGTTGGATAGGTTAACGCGTCGCGTTAGCAACCCACGAATACCAGCATGATCACCGTCGAAATTACTTGCTTCATCTGATGCGTTGACGCTTCCCTAACGGGAAGAATGTTAATTAAAAAGAAAGGCTCTGGCCGAGGTTCCGGCAGGATTTTGTGCGGGCCTCTTGACGTGGGGAGTCATACCAACGCCTAGCACAACGGTGGAATAATTTGGCGGGGCTTTTTGCGTTTCTTTGCAAAAACCGCGACATATTATGGAATCCGTTGGTGCTTTTGGTTATGTGTTTAAGCACGGTACACAATCTTATGCACTGCGCTCTGAATTTTGTTGATTTGGTTAGTTTGCTCTTCAGTTAAAGCAGAACCAAATTCACACCTTGCATTGTTTATAGATTCTAATAATTGAGCCCAACCATCGGTAAGACCATTCAATGAAGACAAACCGTCAGCTATTTGATTACTTGCATGTTCGTTACCAGTCGAAACTAAACTAGCTTGCAACCCTTCAATTGCATCGAATAAATCTGTGTTTGATTGGAATTCCATATTCTCTCTATGACACATAACGCCAAGCTAAACGGAGAGGTGAACTGGCGGGCTTTTTGGTACAAAAAGCGTGACAGTTTGCCGAGTCCGTTTGAGCGCTTGGTTATGTGTTTTTAGTTTTAAGCTTCGTAAGAACATACTTATAAATTACCGTAATTGATAGAAGCCATACTAACGCTTTGATTAAAACAATCATTGAAAACCATATAGGTCTGCTATGAAATGAAATTAAATCAGTTGTTCTCAAATTGAGTATTTCTAAATCTGTTGCCACGCCAACGAATTGATGGCCAAGCCAAAAGAACAAAAATATTGATATTAAGAACCATAGTAAACTGTTCGAAATACCCAATTCTTTAAATTGCATATTTACCCTTAATACACATAACGCCCGCCTCAGCGCGCAAAGTTTTATTGGCGGCTTTTGTGCGTGTTTTTGCACAAAAGGTGACAATGAAACTTTGTCCGATGCAGGCGATTGTTATATGAAAATTCAACCATGGTTAATGTTTCCAAAAAACCGGCCACTGTTTTAACCGACAAAAAACTGGTGCTTAAATTACCACCAAAAACTCACCGAAGCCACTGACAATTTACACCGATATAAAATGCCTCTTGAAACCACCGAAGATGCCGCCTTATTACGTTTTCGGTGACGCCACCATCAAACAACCCCGATGTAAGCAAACCGCACGACCATTTTTCTTTGCAGTGAAAAAGGCTGGCGAATGGCACTGTGTTGCTTTACCGCCAACCTTTGACGAAACCACCATCCGTGCACTATGCCTTGCAACCACCGATTTTCTTGCGCCACTGAATTTTTGATTCTTTCAATTACCGCCAACTTTTAACGAAACCACCATCATTGCACCCTGCCTTGCGACCACCGAAATTCTTGTGCCACGGAGTCTATTTTTTGCTTTTTTGGCATATAACGCCTAGCACATGGGCGGAGTACTTTGGCGGGGCTTTTTGCGTGTCTTTGCAAAAAACGCGACACAGTACGGAGTCCTATGGTGCTGCTCGTTAGGTACATTTTAACCACCTTGACTTCATTAATTTAATAACACCAAAAAAGGAAACCAAACCAACCAAGGTGATGATAATACCCCACAGGATACTGATTTGAGGCTCCCTTTCAAAGAAGCTGTTTATTATGGCTGAGATACCAATCCCAACGACACCTAATAGACAAAAACAGACTACAGAAAGGAAATAATTTATAGCTGTTTTCCATTTTGGAGTCTCGGAAAGGTATGTGGCATACGATAAAACGGAAACCGATACTGAGAGCATAATTACTATTCTAAGAGGCATTTCACCGTTTGATGTAGCCTCAATAGGTATTTGAAACACAGACAACGCAACTACAAAAATCGAGAAATATACTCCAAGAGTTAAGGCTAGTTGTGCCCATTGATTATTGGCATTCATTTGGGTACCTAACGCTTTGCTAAACGGAGGAGCGAAATTGGCGCGCCTTTTTGGAACAAAAAGCGCGACACATTTTGCGGAGTCCGTTTGAGCAACTTGTTATAGCTTTTCATTTGTTTGTAGCACTTTCTTTACAACCGTTCCACAACCAAGCGAAAGCAATGCGAGCAACACTAATTGCAACGCCCAAATACTATAAATATATCTATTTGCTTGCTTGGTATTTTTTTTAGATGCCTCTTTAAGCTTTGGCAGATATTCAGGGTTTAATGCTAACTTATTTAGCTGCTCTCGCGTTTTATTGTAAATCTGCTCTTTCGTAAAGACTTGCTCAAATGTAGCCTGAGAAAAATACCCTCTAATTTTATCGTTAAGCCCATTACCAATAGCATAGATACTAATTGCTAATACAAAGCTAAGAAATATTGTAGCCACGACTTTCATACTTTGAGCCTATAACGCCGTGCTTTGCGGCGAGCGACGCGTAGCAGAGCGAGTCCAGCCCACGGGTGTTTTTCCGTGGGCGATGCAAGAGCACTTGGTTATGTGGTGAACCCTTGCAAACCACCAAAGCCCCTGAGTGGAGCGGTAGCGGAACCTAAGCCAGCCAAGCTGCGCGCTAAAATTAATAACGACCCGATTTTACCGAGCCAACTAACAGCACACCACGATAAAAACACAAAACTGTGATGATGCATTTAACTTACTATTGGCACCGGATTACAACTGTGGCGTGCCACTAACCACGAAAACTTAAACGGAGGGATGCTCAAAAAGAAAGGAGGCATCCCAGCCAAATATTGAGCCATTAACTAAAATGGCTGAAACATATAACAGTTTCTTATACGGAATCCATAATTTACCTTATTAGGCGGCGTCCGTATAATCCATATTTGAAATTTACAAAGGATTGTAAATAAAGCATAAGGAAATAGATATGTCTCAGGTCACGGATGATCGAGAAAAACGTTTTTGGAACAACTATATAGCTCAACTTTCTGAGCGCAATATCAAGCCCGCTCTGTTCCAGTGGTATGTGCGTCATTGTGAGCAGTTTATTCGGTATTATACGGACGTCCGGCTTAAGGAACATACCGATCAAAGTGTTCAGGATTACTTCTCAAACTTACTTGAGAGTAACAAGCTCAAGGCTTGGCAGAAGCGTCAGGTGGTTGATGCGATTCATTGTTTGTTTCTAAGTATTCATTCCCCCTTTTGTAAGCAGGTTGATTGGGATTATTGGAAAATGTCGTGCAAAGAGTTGGAGGCTGATCATGTCTCGAATGCGCGAAATAATACGCCTGTTGTAACAGGTCGAAGCAAAAATATGGACTTGGAGGGCAGTGCAAATGCACCAGAAGTCGAGAAGTTAATCTATCAGGTGCGTGCTAAGGGGTACAGTATTCGCACCGAAAAGACTTATGTCCATTGGGTTAATCGCTTCTTAAAGTTCTGTTCTAATAGTCACACCCAAGGTAACTCTGCCAGAGATGTGATTGACTATCTTTCATTTTTGGCTGTTGATAAGGGTGTGTCGAGTTCAACGCAGGCGCTTGCGCTGAATGCAATAGTCTTTTACTTCAAAATGGTTTTAAACCTTGAGCTTGGTGATGTTAGCCAATTCGTCAAGGCAAAAAAACGTCAGAAGTTGCCGGTTGTCTTGTCTGCCGATGAAGTAAACGAAATATTAGCCGAACTACAAGGGGTTCAATTGCTACTGGTATCATTGCTCTATGGCTGTGGTCTAAGGTTGATGGAGGCGATTCGGCTTAGAGTTCAAGATATCGATTTTGCGTATCAGCAAATTATCATACGCAATGCCAAAGGGAATAAGGAAAGGGTGGTGCCGCTTCCTGCTAAAATTCAAGGGTCACTAAAAGCGCACTTGAAAGACGTAAAAGCGATGCATGAAACCGATTTAAAGGAAGGTTATGGTAGTGTTTATATGCCAGCCGAATTAGTTAGGAAGTATGGCAAAAATGACCAGCTATGGATTTGGCAATATGTGTTTCCTAGTGCCAAATTATCGCTCGACCCCAAGTCGAAAGCAGTGCGCAGGCACCATTTACACGAGTCGACCTTGCAGAAGTCGGTCAGGTACTGCGCTCGAAAGCTCGGGATTGCAAAGCGTGTTACCTGTCATACCTTTCGTCACAGTTTTGCCACGCATCATTTGGAACGCGGGATGGATATTAGAATGCTGCAAGAACTATTGGGGCATTCCGACGTTGCCACGACGATGATTTATACCCACACAGCTAATTTCTCTAAGGGCAAGACTTCTAGTCCGTTGGACTTTCTTTAGTGCTAACCTGCAAAGAACTAATCCTAACCTGGTCTCCCTGTATCACCTCTAAGCCGAAAGCCCCGCAGTGAGAACAAGCATCGTATAGGTGCTTGATTTCACTTTGTTTCTGGCAGCTTCCGCATAGGCCAATACCTGAAGGGCGGGATAGGATTAACTTCGCATTGTCTGCAATGGAGCCTTTCATCACGGCGTCAAAACAAAACTGCATAGCTTCTGCCTCGACATGGCTTAGTTGACCGACCTCTAAATAAACGGCTTCAACCAAGTTGAAGTGCTCGGCTTCGGCTTGTTCTTCAATGAGTTCACGCATACTTTCCGCAAGTGATAGCTCATGCATGCTCGCTAATCCACTTGGTAGTGAACGCGAGGGCTTTATCTAAATTGCCTTGGGCGCGCGGGCTCAGTGTCTCGTCAAAGACATCAAATTCGTAGCCGCGAATTGCCAGAATAAAGGCTTCGGGTTTTGTCTCATATAAGGTATGGCACAATTGCAGAACCGACTCAGGTTGAAGCTGATGGCTGCCCAGGCTTTGTTGATCATTAGCGCTGGCTTCATTAAACGAAAAGGGTGGGGAAGAGTCTAAACTCGCGTCTACAAATACCACCGTGTCGTACTGTGTAATGTCGTAAGCGTCTTCGACGGTGAGTTGGTAGTTTGAAGAAAGGCTTACTTTATCAGCAAGTATTGAGTCATCTTCGAGTGCTTTAATAAGCGCCGGGCCGAGGCCATCATCTTGTCTGCCAGGGTTGCCGTAGCCAATAAAGAGTATCTTCTTAATCATCTAGATCTTGCTCATCTAGTGTTGGCCATCTACAAACTGGCTGTTACTGTCGATCAGTTTATTTTCATGATCAAACAGCTCCACCTTGAGCGGCATTTGGCCGAGCGCATGGGTTGCACAAGATAAACATGGGTCGTAAGCGCGAACGGCCACTTCGATATGATTGAGCATGCCTTCCGATATTTTGTTCTTGCCTGAAATATATTTTCGGGCGACATCGGTCACTGCTTTGTTCATGGCGGTATTGTTATGGGTTGTCGAGACAATCAAGTTGCAGTAGGTGACTTGGTCATTCTCATTGACTTTGTAATGGTGGAATAAAGAGCCTCTCGGCGCTTCGATTACGGCTATCCCTTCTTCACGACGATCGCCGGTTAGTTTGAGATCCGTACCCATAATATCCGGGTCAAGAAGTAGTTCTTTGATCTTTTCGACACAGTGAAGGACTTCTATCATTCGTGCCCAGTGATAGGCCAAAGACATATGAGCAGGCTTATGTTGGGAGAACTCTTTGAATTCTTCATGACGAGCATTGGCCAAGGGGGTGTCGATAAAGCTGACTGTATTCATGCGAGCCAGTGGGCCGACCCGATACCAACCGTCAACATTGCCCCGGCTCTTGATAAAGGGGAACTTCATGTACGACCAGGGTTTTACTTCTTCTTTGATAAAATCATCGAAGTGCCGGTAATCCATTTGGTCAAAGATCAAGTTGCCGTTGGCGTCAATTGCGCGAAGCTGGCCATCGTATAAATCTAAAGCGCCGTCATCACGAACCAGTGACATATGACTAGACTTAAAGTTGGCGAAGCTTTCTACCAGCCCTAGGTGCTCAAGTGTATAGTTGCGCGTAATATCGACCGCTTCTTGTGACCACTCAATCATCTGATCGATATCTTGTAGTAGTTTGTCTCGTTCTTGAACTGAAAGACTCTTACTGATGCCGCCCGGAATGGCTGTGTTGCCATGAATTTTTTTACCTGCGGTGTACTGAATAACTTCTTGTCCGTACTTGCGCATTAATACGCCTTTCTTGGCCAGGTCAGGAAAGGCTTTAATGACTTCAAAGATATTGCGCTTTTTAGCGGGAGCAGAAAAACCAAAGAGCAGGTCAGGTGAACTGAGATGGAAGAAGTGGAGTACGTTGCTCTGCATAATCTGGCCGTAGTGCATTAGGCGGCGCATTTTTTCGGCGGTGGGCGTGAGTTGGTCAACACCGACAATCATATCCATAGCTTTTGCGGCTGCTAAGTGATGACTTACCGGGCAGATGCCACACAAGCGCTGAACGATGACAGGCACTTCCCAAAGTAATCGGCCCTGGATAAAGCGCTCAAAGCCTCTGAACTCGACAATATGTAAGCGCGCTTCAGACACCTGGTTTTGTTCATCGAGGTGAATCGTCACTTTGCCGTGACCCTCGACTCGCGTTAGGGGTTCTATTTCTACGATCCGAGCTTTTGTTTTTTTCATCTTTTCAGCCCTTGAATTAGTCAAACTTGATCAGTGAATAATCAAGCGAAGGTGGCTCGCCTTTGATCAAGGCTGTTAAAGCACTCCATAGCGCATCGCCAGAAGGTGGACAACCTGGAATCTGGTAGTCAACTTTGACCACATCGACGCAGGTGTAAACCTTGTCGAGCAGCAAAGGTAGAGCTGGGTCATTTGGTATCTGGTTTTCTGGGTTGAGTACCTTGGGCGTGGTATAGGCTTCGTCCAGGCATTCTCTTAGCGGATCATCGGAATGCATAATGGCATTTCGCATGACCGGCAAACCGCCCATGATGGCGCATTGCCCAACGGCAAAAAGTATGTCGCAGTTCTCTCTGAATTCACGAAGCACATGGACGTTATCTTCATTACAGCAGCCGCCTTCAATGAGGCCAATGTCGCAACGGCGTGTGAACTTTTTGACATCGTTTAAAGGGCTGCGATCAAACTCGGCCAGTTCCATTAGTTCGATTATTCTTTCATCAATATCCAGCAACGACATATGACAGCCAAAGCAACCTGCCAGAGAGGTGGTGGCAATACGCTTCTTTCTCATTTTGTACTGTCCTCTTTGCCGGTTTCAGGCTGGTATTGTCGTACTTCGATATCTGAGCCAATTATATGGCTGTCGTATTGACGCTCGCCAACGGGGGCGAAAAAGCCATCGTTCTTTCGAATAATACAGCCAACCGGACAAACCTCTAACGACATGGCATAGTCGTTAATATCGGCATTGGTATCAGCAAGGCAGTCGCCATTCACACCAATACGTTTATGGATACCGCGACCCACGTATTCAAAGACATGCTTGTCGTCAACGTCTCGTGAGGCTCGAATACAACGGCCACAGAGTATGCAGCGGTTGTTATCTAATGCGATATCCGGGTGCGAAGCATCAACCGGGCGTGAGGGCTGTAAGTATGGGAAGTCTGATGCCTGAGACAAACCAAGGCGATAGGCGGTTGCTTGTAGTTCGCAGCGTCCACTAGCTTCGCAGATAGGACAGAGATGATTGCCTTCATGAAATAACATTCTGACCAAATCTTTGCGATAGCCTGTTACTTCCTGGCTTTCATTTTCAATAATTGCACCGTTTTCGATAGGTTGTGTGCAGGCGGCAACGACCCGGCCATTCATTTTGACAGAGCAAACTCGGCAGCTACCTTGGGGAACAAGGCCTTCAGAATCGCATAGCCGAGGAATGTAGATACCTTGTGCCTCACAGGCAGACATTATCGACTGCCCCTCAAGGGCTTCGACTTTCTTGCCGTCGATGGTAAAGCTAAGTCGCTTTTCTTCTTGGTTCATCATTTTTGCTCCCTGTCGTCATGGTCGTATCGCGGGTCAAAATAATCGATCGCCGTTTAGCGATAATACGCGATTCATTCAATGCACTTTGAATATCAAAACCTGCCTGACGACCATCCGGGTGGTCTTTTAGTAATGCCGCGTACACTAAAGGGAAGTTTTCAATTGTCGATAAAATAGGTTTAGGGGACGTATGCCCAAGCCCGCAGCGACTGGTTTGAATAATGGTATTGCCGAGGCTTTGCAAAGACTCCAGGTCCTTGCTCTCGCCCTGGCCGAGCATGATTTTCTCAAGCCCTTTCTTTAAAAACACATTACCGACTCTGCATGGCGTGCAGTAGCCACAGCTTTCTTCAATAAAGAAGTGCATAAAGTAATTGACGATATCGAGAATATTACGTTGCGCCGAGAAAATCATGATAGCCCCTGCTGTAGGTAAATCCTCAAAACATAAGCGCCGGTTAAAGTCGATACGCGCAATCATTTCGCCACTGGCACCACCTACCTGGACAGCTTCTGCATCAATAGCACCAGCTAAGTCGAGTGCATCGGAGACGCTAATACCATGCTCAACTTCATAGATGCCAGGGCGCTCGCAGTCGCCGCAAATACTGAGCAGCTTGCTACCTTTGCTGTGCTCGGTGCCAAGAGACTGAAACCACTCAGCACCTTTGTCCAGAATATGAGGCACGTTGCAGAAGGTTTCGACGTTGTTCACCACTGTTGGATAACCCAAGTAGCCTTTCTGCGCAGGGAAAGGTGGTTTGTTTTTTGGTTCTCCGCGTTGTCCTTCGCATGAGCTGATCAGAGAGCTTTCTTCGCCGCAAATATAGGCACCTGCACCAAGTTGGATGCGGATATCGAAGGAAAAGCGTGTTCCGGTTGACTCGTCAATAAGCATGTCTTGGCCGAGCAGGGCTTCTCGACGTCGTTCTTCCAATACGCTATTTAGGTAGGGCAGCAGGTAACGATATTCAGCGCGCAAATAGAGAATGCCATGCTCACTACCAATTGCGTAGGCGGCGATAGTCATACCCTCTATTAAGAGGTGAGCGCGCTCTGTTAGCAATACTCTATCTTTAAAGGTGCCGGGCTCGCCTTCGTCGGCATTACAAATGACATAACGTTTTTCAGCCGGTGTTTGGGCTGCAAATTGCCATTTGCGCGCGATTTGAAAACCCGCGCCGCCGCGACCTCTTAGATCGGAGCGGAGTAACTCATCAATAATCTCGTCGGGGCTTTTTGAGAGGCATTTAGCCAAAGCTTGCGCTAAAGGAGGCTCACTTAGTAATACCGGGCCAGATTGCTGAATATTGTTATTTACCATGCTCCGTACTAGTGAGTGGCTGTTATTTCCATCGCCTGTTTTACCGCCGAATACCGATAAACACGTGTCATGAATTCGGGTGGATAGTGCTCTCCAGTTATCGGATTCAGATGCTTTGAGTGTACGTTTTAGTGCGTTAACTAAACGTTTCACTTTGCTTGGTGTTAACGAGGTGACGACGTGCTCGTTAATCAGGGCGGCAGGGGCTTGGTCACTCATGCCTATGCAGGGCGTGAGGTGGAGTGAAAACTTCCCATCCAGAGTCGTGTTGCCAACAGGGATCCCTAATGCCAACTCAAAGGCCTGCAGAATTTCCGCGCTCCCCTTATGCTGGTCGATTATATCTTCACTCAGGTGAATGATGATTTTTCCTTGAGGGCTAGTTTTGAAAAAACTATAGAAACTCGCGACCCCTTCAACAACGACTCGGTGACTGTTGGTTTTTTCTGCGACTAACTTCATTGAGTCGCCACTGATCCAACCTAAGGTGTTTTGTATCGCCCAAAGGATATCAATCATTCGCTTGGGATTGTTATCAAAGCCTTGGCAGATTTCAGAAATACGAAGCTGGTTTTCCATAAGCAGACTACTGAGTTGTTATTTTCTTGGTACAGCCATGAAGTTAAATAGTGTAGTTCTTATTAAGTATTCCTTGCTAGCCTTGCTGAGTAAATAGCTGATCTTGATCCAGGTTAATTCTTCGGCAAAAAGCTATGAAGAAAGTTTTATATGTTATGTCGAGATTTATCAGCAGGAATGATAAGCTGATCAAAAAATAACATCTTTTTAGCGAAATGAGCGATGGTTACTTTCAAAAACTTTGGTTGCTCGATACGATATGTTCATATAGCAACATTTATGAGTATTTTAGGGCAAGGTAAGAAAGCCTTTTTTCACTGACTCAAAATATTCATTGATAATAAAAACAAAATAAAAGGTTAACTATGGGCGCTTTAAATATAGCCAAAATCGGGCACCGAAACTTACGTACTGAATATCAGACTTCGGGTGAGGTCTTTATCCCTATCGCGCGTGTTAAGCCGCTAGTTAAAATCCTCATGATGAATAAGGTAGATCTGAGGTCCTTGTTAAAAGATACAGGGCTTCAGTTTCAGGATTTATCCGAGACTGATCAGACGATAAATTTTCTTCAGTACAAGCAGCTGATTATTAATGCGAGGCGTTTGCTTCCTCATCATCCTTTTGCACTTTACTTGGGAGAGCAGAGTTTTCTGCATCATGATGGAGTACTCGCGGCTCGAATTATGAGTAGTGAGAATGTTCAGCAAGCGATGGAACTTCTGACCAAGTATCAACCTTTATTTACACAGATACTGGGTTTCAAGTTTGAAATGCAAAAATCTGGATTGGGAGTGTTAACCCTGACGCCTAAACAAGACTTGGGTGACGCGCTACCTTATTTTATGGAATTCACCTGCTCTGTAATTTACTCCTTAGGGCGCTTTTTTATGGGGGGCGTTGAGCTGGATGACCATGATAAAGCGGGCCAGATACACTTTTCCTTCGATCAACCGAAGGTAATTGAGGCTTACGACGAGTTCTTTTCGGTGCCGGTATTTTTTAATCAGGATCAGAATCGAATTGTTTTGTCTGAAGCCTTGCTTAAGCAGCCTCTGGTTTTCTACAACAAAGATTCGGCCCAGTTAAATGAACAATGTTGTCAGGAGCGTTTGAGTGAAGTTTGCCCTGATAATACGGTTTTAGATCGCGTGAAATTCATTATTCGTAGAGATATTTTCCAAGAATTGTCTCTTGATACCTTAGCCTCTGAGCTTTGTATGTCTCCGCGTACCTTACGGCGTCATCTTCAGTCTCATGAAACATCATATAAAGAGCTATTAGAAGAGGAACGTAAGCGCGTTGCACTGGCTCATATTCGAAAACAGGATATATCCATTGAAACTTTGGCTGAAAGCTTGGGTTATAGTGATGCATCAAGTTTCAGCCGAGCTTTTAAACGCTGGTACGGTCTATCGCCGAAGAACTTTAAACCGAATTAGAATGCTTAGTTTTTTATTGCTCTTTGCTTAGTTTACAACGGCTAGATGGTGGGTAGTCACTTTGTAAACAGAGCCTTCCAAGGCTCGCTAGCAATTTAGCACGCCCTTGATTAATGAGGGGGAGCCTCTGCCTAGCTTTTTTAAACTCGGCTTACTATAACTGCCCACACTTGATCTGACTCATTTACCTAGCCTGCGCTCTGTGTAATGGTTTCCTTAAACAATAAGAGGAGGCTATATGACCAAGCAATCCGTTTCCATTGCCATCGCTGGCTACGGCGGTACGGGTGTTATCACAACCGGACAGTTACTGCTCAAGGCTTGCGCCAAAGCAGGCTACTTCGGTTTGGCGCAACGCTCTTTCGGGCCGCAAATAAGGGGAGGGGAGTCTTTAAGCCTTCTTCGTTTTTCAAATCATCCTGTTCAATCCCCTGATGACTATTTCGACTTACTCGTCTTGCTTGATACTGACCATGTCACGCGTTTTAGTGCTGAAGTGCCATTGAACGAAAACAGTGTCGTTATCATAGGGAAAGATCAGACTAAGACTCCAGAGTTTGTTAAAGACTCTGGTGCTCGCGTCGTCGAGCTTCCATTGGATACACTGGCAAGTGAGACCGCTGATGGCGGAGAGAATATTGTCGCTGCGGGCCTGTTAGCTAAATTCTTAGGTTTGGAGCAAGGCACGATACAGAAGGTATTGAGAGAGCACTTTGCCAAGAAAGAAGAGTTGCTGTCGCAGGCTGAAGACTGGTTAATTGCGGGTTGGAACCTGGCTGACCAATACCAGGAAGTGGCGCAAGTTCAATTGGCAGATAAGAGTGAAAAATCTCCACAATGGTTGGTAAATGGTAGTGAGTCTTGTGGTCTCGGTGCGCTAAAGGCAGGTACGCGCTTTGTTGCGGCTTATCCGATTACACCGGCTTCGGGCATTCTTGAGTGGCTCGCGCCAAATTTGGAAAAATTGGGCGGCAGTTTGGTTCAGGCTGAAGATGAGCTGGCCTCTATCAATATGATTATCGGATCGTCTTTTGGCGGTGTTTCGTCGCTTACCGCTACCTCTGGCCCTGGTTTAGCATTGATGGCTGAGTCTATAGGTTTGGCCGTTGCCAGTGAAACTCCTCTGGTAATTGTGAATGTGATGCGAGGAGGCCCTTCAACGGGTATTCCCACCAAATCAGAGCAGTCTGATCTAAATATGGCGCTACATGGTTTGCATGGCGATGCGCCGCATGTGGTGACTGCCATGTTATCGATTGCAGACAGTGCCTTTACCACGGGTTGGTCAGTGTGGTTGGCAGAACACCTGCAGGTGCCAGTGATTACCTTGTCTGACCAATCAATGGCCCAGTCAGATGCAAGCCTTCTGGAGCCGCAGCTTTGGCAAGAAAAGGGTGAACGCTTGATCGCAGCGCATTCAGATACGCCTTATCATCGTTACGCACTAACTGATAGCGGTATCTCACCTATGTCGATTCCTGGTGAAGAAGACATGATGTATACCGCAGACGGGTTGGAGCATAACCAACATGGCACGCCTTCTGCTGCCACAGAAATGCATCGCGAGCAGCTGCAGAAACGCGCCGAGAAGCTTCGTCAGTTCGATTATTCTGAACATTGGGCTGAGGTGTCAGGGCAGGGTGAAAGCGCCATAGTTTGTTGGGGGTCGGTCTCATCGGTAGCTAAAGAAGCGGCTGAAAGAATGACCGAGCAAGGTGAGGCATGCCGAGTCATTGCTTTACGTTTGATCGCGCCACTACAAACCGAGGCGCTGTTGCGCGAGCTAGAGGGTGCAGAAAAAGTACTTGTTGTCGAGCAGAGTCATGGTGCCCAGTTTATGGCTTGGTTAAGGGCGCATGTAGACTTTCCTTGTGCTCACCAAAGCTTGGCTATTCCGGGCCCTTTACCTATCCGGCCGAAGCATATTATCGGTGCCTTTAATCAATGGGAACAGAACGCTCTGGAGGTAGAACATGTCGCCAACTGCTGAGAATAAAAACATAGCAACAAGAAAAGCGAAGGATTATAAGTCTACGGTCAGCCCAATTTGGTGTGCCGGTTGTGGGCACTATTCAGTGTTAGCTGCTTTAACCCGTGCTTTGGCAAAACTCAACCTTGACCCGGAGAATGTTGCTATCATTTCGGGTATTGGCTGTTCGTCTCGTTTGCCTGCCTACACACATTTATTCGGTTTTCATGGTGTTCACGGTCGGGCGCTGCCCGTGGCGGGTGGTTTGAAGGTGGCACGTCCGGATTTGACTGTCATCGCGGTGGGAGGCGATGGTGATGGTTTTTCTATTGGTGGCAATCACTTTTTGCATGCCTGTCGACGGAATATCAATTTCACCTATATCGCCATGGATAATGAAGTCTACGGTATGACTAAAGGGCAGGCTTCACCTACGACGCCTTCGGATTGGGATCACAGTAAACTAACCCCTCATGGCACGGGTGTTCCTGCACTGCAGCCAGCGAGCCTTGCACTGGGTGCCGGGGCCGGATTTATCGCGCGTGGTTATTATGGTGATCCGAAGCAGCTAACGGATTTAATCGTTAAGGCTATTGAACATGAAGGTTTCTCCTTCGTGCAGGCATTGAGCCAGTGTGTCACCTTTGTACCTGAGCAAAAGCATTGGAAGGAAATGGTCCATGAGTTTGGTCAGGAGCACACTCACGACCCAATTCAGACCGCTGCTGAAATTCAGAGGGATGATGGCTTCGGGCTTGGTATGATTTATCAGAATGAAAGACCTGCATGGATGCCTCCGCATTATGAGCCCGAGAACGAAGGGGAAGTGCTGGACGAAATGCAGCGTACGTTTCAGGTTTAGATGTATGACTTGAAGGCGGCTTACTTAAGTTAGTCCTTTTCTGAAAAGAGGGCTGTAACCAATGGCACTTACTTAAGCTTGATTTCGCCCCGAAACTCGTCATTCCCGCGCACAAGGTGAATTGCGCAGCAAGAGAGGGCCGCCTGGGCGGGGCGGGAATCCATTGTTTTTCAGCCGTTTGGCTGACCTAGAGAGTTAAAAAAGACTAGAAATCTTTAGGTTAGCGATAGTCATGGTCCTTCAATTTCATTGAGTTAGCCTCAAAACAATGGATTCCCTTGTTCAAGGGAATGACGCCATTTTCTCCTTAAGTAAGTGCCATTCGACTCTGAACCTCTTTATTTTTACCTCGTTTATTTCTTATATAGCCAGCCTTTTCTTACCAAATGCTTTTCGCCTTCTACGGCGAAGAAAACTACTAAAGCTAGTCCACAGCAGATCAATAACTCCGTCATGGGGAGTGCCTGAGTTTTAAACCATTCGTTACCTAGTGGCGTGTAAATAACAAGTAATTGCAGTGCGAGAGTACTGATCAATGCCGCAATTAAGGCCTTATTGGTAAAGAACCCGATAGAAAACAGAGACAAGGTTTCTGAACGAATTGCCATGACATGCATGAGCTGGGATAAAGTCAGCGTGGTAAATACCATTGATTGCCAGTAGTCGGGGCTGTACTCTAGGGCCCAATATTGGGCGAAGAGAGATAGTGCACCGATTAAAAAACCTATAAATACAATGTGTTGCCACATACCGTGAGAAAAAATACTTTCATTTGGTGGGCGTGGCGCTCTGGCCATGACACCTTTTTCTTTTGGCTCGACAGATAGGGCCAATCCAGGTAAACCATCGGTAACCAAGTTTATCCAAAGAATGTGGATAGGCAGCAGGGGAATAGGCATACCCAAAAAAGGTGCGAGCAGTAATACCCAAATTTCACCTGAGTTACTGGTCATCGTATATTTTATGAATTTTCGAATATTATCGAAGATTCGTCTACCCTGTTCGACTGCTTTGACGATGGTGGCGAAGTTGTCGTCGAGTAGCACCATATCAGAAGCTTCACGAGCTACGTCAGTGCCATTCTTCCCCATAGCGACACCTATGTGGGCATTTTTGAGTGCTGGGGCATCGTTCACTCCGTCTCCAGTCATTGCGCAATATTCGCCATTGCTTTGAATTGCATTTACCAGTCGGACTTTCTGCTCTGGTGAGACTCGCGCATAAACTTGCGTTGACTGAACAGTTTGTTGGAGTTCAATATCATCAATCGATGCCATATCAGCCCCGGTAATGACACTGGGGTGATGTTCACTGCTATTCGCTGACTCGTTAGCTGGAACCAGATCGAGTT